>JADDPU010000600.1 GCA_016781725.1 Rubrobacter sp.
GGTTCGTAGATACTTTTGCAAAGACCAAACAGAGAGGCTGCGGCTTTGAGTATCGAGGGTTTCGTTAAGGAGTTCGTAACTGGCATGCGCGCGACGAGGATCGCCGTTCTGGCCCTGGCCGGCGCCTTGGTGCTCGTCGGGGCCGCTTGCGGCGGTGGGGGCACGTCGGGCGGCGCCTCGGAGGACTCGGGGAGGCCGCAAGATTCGGAAGGTAAGCGAACTTCTGGGTCCACGCAGGAGAGCGCCGCCGGTAGCCCATCCGGTAAGGGTGGCGCCGGAGAGGCGACCTTGATGGAGAAGACCGCTAGGGATCCCGCCTCCGGGGAGGCCACGGAGCTGGCGAGGGCCGAGGTCGGGGAGCGCGAGATCAGCAACATGCTGCCGGCCGGCGGGGAGAAGCCCGACCCGGCGCGGCCTCTCCCCGAGGACCCGCCAGAGGGGATAGAGGTCTACCCGGCGACTACCAACAGAACCGTTAAAGGACCTATAGATTACGACCGGGAGCCGCCGACCAACGGGGACCACGATCCGCTGTGGCAGAACTGCGGCTTCTACGAGAAGCCGATAAAAGACCGCCACGCCGTCCACAGCATGGACCACGGGGTGGTCTGGATCACCCACCGCCCCGACCTTCCGCCCGGACAGGTCGAGGCCCTGCGCCCGTACGGCGAGGAGAACTACGTCATAGTTAGCCCCTATCCGGGCCAGGACGCGCCGGTAATAGTCACCTCCTGGAGGGTTCAGCTCGAGTTGGAAGGCCCGAGAGATCCGCGCCTCAGGCAGTTCGTCGACCAGTTTCGGATCTCCGAGCTCTCACCCCTCTCAGGCAACCGCTGCGCCCTCGGCGTCGGCAACCCTAAAAGCTAGCAGCCAAGCCCCGAAGAGGGTCCGGTCGCGAAGCCCGTCTACCCGAGGCAAACCCTGATGTAGATAACCGCCTCGCGACACGCGGGGCTGGCTCCAGGGCTCGTGTGACGACGGACCCCCCGCTCGGCCTCAGCCCTGCCCCAGGAAGACGTGTTCCCGATGCGATTTAACCCAGAGTTTTCGTTGCTGTAACAGAGTGGTAGTCCCCACTCTATAGAATACCCGCAGCACGAGAACGGAACACAGCCCGGTCGGGCAGCGCGCGATCTGTAACGGGAGGCGACTTTGAGCGAGCAGAACGGATGGGACCGCTACTCTGTAAGTAGGCGAGATTTTCTCCGGTACTCTCTATCGACGGGTGTCGTGCTGTGGGCCGGCCCGTCTGTGGCCGGGCCTGGCGTAAGCGAGGCGGAGGCACAGGGGCTTTTCACCGTCAAGGAGGTTCGGCCTTTCATCTTCCCCCAGAGCGTGGCCTCCGGCGACCCGCAGCCGGACGGTATCGTGCTCTGGACCCGCATAAGGTCGCTCGGGGCGGGCACGACTGTCGCCTACGAGATAGCCCCCGACGCCACGTTCAAAAATCCCGTCCTGCGGGGCAAGGCGGAGACGGGCGCGAAGAGGGACAACACAGTCAAGGTGCAGATCAGCGACAGGCCTGAGCTCAGGCCCTTCGAGACTTACTACTACCGCTTTATCTATAACGGTTACGCCAGCCTCACGGGGCGCTTCAAGACGCTGCCGGCGCCGAACTCCTCCCCGGACCGGGTGCGCTTCGGGTACATCTCCTGCCAGGACTACACCAACGGCTTCTACAACGCGCTGGCCTACCTCGCCGAGGAGGAAGTGGACTTCATAGTCCACCTCGGCGATTACATCTACGAGACGGTGGACGAGTCGAGCTTTCAGGGCGCGCAGGTCAGGACCATCGAGCTGCCGAACAGCGGCACGGCCGGCGAGGCCGACACCCTCACGGACTACCGCTTTCTGTACAAGAAGTACCGGTCGGACAAGAACCTCCAGAGGGTGCACGAAAACTTCGCGTGCATCACGATCTGGGACGACCACGAGTTCGCCAACGACTGCTACAGGGCCAATGCCCCCGACGCGGCCGGGAGGGCTCCGGAGGAGAACGGGCAGGGCGAGATCGTACCCAACCCGGACAAGCGCCGGCGGGCCGACGCCAACCGGGCCTGGGTCGAGTACATGCCGGTAGGGACGGGGGGACCGAGCGGGGAGCAGGTCCGCTACGCGGGCGGGATCGAGAACCCCCTGCAAGAGATAAGCATCTACCGCACCTTCGTCTTCGGCGACCTTTTGGAGCTGGTGATGACCGACGAGCGGCTCTACCGCGACGGCCCGCCTTGCGGCCTCGACACGCTGGACCGCCTCCTGACGGCGGGTTGCGGAGAGGAGGAGGCCGAGGGGCGCACCATGCTCGGCGAGCAGCAACTCGATTACTTTCTGGACAAGATCACCACCTCAACCCGCACCTGGAAGATCTGGGGCAACGAGACTATGTTCATGCAGCTCAAGGTGGCGAACACCTTCGTGGACGCACTCCAGGACGGCCGGGACGAGCCAACCGATCCTCTGCCCGACGACCTGCCGCTCCCCGGACAGCAGGGCGCCGGGGAGGGCGTCTACTTCAACCTGGACCAGTGGGACGGCTACCAGGCCGAGCGCCGGAGGATCTCGCGGAAGATCCGGCGCGAGAACGTGGAGAACTTCGTCGTCATAACCGGCGACCTGCACACGTTTATTGCCGGCTACGCGAGGCCCGACTACGACGAGGCTTACGTCCCGGACCCGACCGCCGCCCCGACGTACGAGGGCGGCGTGCTCGAGCCGCCCCCCACGGACAGGGTCGGGGTGTGCTTTATGGGTGCCTCGGTGACCTCCTCGAACATCGTGGAGATAGCGACGCTCGGCAGGGGATCGAACCAGGCGCCGGCTGTGCCCGGTCCCGGGCCCGAGGGTGCTGACGTCTTCACGGCGCAGACGCAGAGCGCCAACCCGCACATCACGTTCCTGGACTCGACGCTTCACGGCTACAACCTCATCGAGGTCACGCCCGAGGAGCTCACCTGCACCATGAGGGCCGTAAACACCGTGAGGCGCCGCAGCGCCACCCTGCAGACGCTCAAGAGGTTCAAGGTGCCACAGGGCACATCCCTCATCTACGACATGACTCCCGAAGTGACGCCAGCGGGGGCGCCCGAGACGGCCTCCGCGAAGATTCCGGGCAAAGAGACCGCGTGAAAGGGACACCATGACGAGATCCGCAGTCCTCCCGCGGCGCTTCGGAGGGGTGTTGCTCCTGGCTCTGACGACTACCCTCCTCTTGACGCTTGCGTTTTCGGGGGTGGCGCTGGCGGAGACCTTCAGGGCAGACCAGCTTGCCGACCTGCAGGACAGCGAGCCGGGCGACGGCAGGTGCGACGCGTCGAGCGAGCCGGGGGACCAGTGCACCCTCCGGGCGGCGCTCCAGGAATCCAACGCCCTCGACAGCCGGGATACCGTCGTGCTGATAGAGGGTACCTACCTCTTGACCTTGCCCGGTCTCGACACCAACGGCGACGGTTTCCCCGACGCCGAGCAGAGGGCGGCGACCGGCGACCTGGACATCAAGGACGAGACTACCGTAAGGGGAGCTGGCCTGAACGATACTACCGTCCAGAACGCGGTAAACGACCGCCACTTCCACGTGCAACGGCGCCTCACGAGCGCGACCATCTCCGGGCTCACGCTCACCAACGGCAACGGCGTGGACGGGACCAACTCGGGCCGGGGAGGGGGTATCCTCAACATGAGTACTTTGTTGCTCGAGGAGGTGGCCCTGAGGCAGAACCGGGGCTTATTCGGCGGCGCCATAGACAACCGCGGCACCCTCACGATGAAGGGCACCACCGTGGACGACAACGAAGGCGTCTTCGGCGGCGGCCTCTACAACGAGGGTCAGCTCAGGATCACGGACAGCACCATCTCCAACAACGCGGCCAACAGGGGGATAGCCGACAACGGAGGCCTGGGTGGCGGTCTCTACAACACCGCGAACGCGAGCCTGACCAACACGACCATCGCCTCCAACACGGCCCAGGAGCGGGGCGGCGGCCTCTACAACGTGTTCGGCGACGCCCGGTTGCTCAACGTCACCATCAACCAGAACGGCTCCTCCGAAGGCGCCAGCGTCGCCAACACCGGCGGCCGGACCTACCTCGAGAACACCATAGTCGCCAACGGTATCGGGAGCGAGAACTGCGACGGCGCGCGTACGATCTCCCGCGGCAACAACCTCGCCGACGACCGCTCGTGCAACCTGGACGAGCGCGGCGACCGGGAGGGCGGCGATCCGCTCCTCTCGCCCATCCCGGACGACGACGATCCGCTGGCCCAGATTTTCAGGCCCAGGCCAGGCAGCCCCGCCATAGACGCGGGCGACGACGGGGCCTGTCCGGCCCTCGACCAGCGCGCTCTCGAGCGCCCCAAGGACGGCGATGGCGACGGCGTCCCCGTGTGCGACGTGGGGTCCGTGGAGGCGCGTCCCCAGGGCTCCTGACCCGAGGCGGCGGGAAGGACGAGGCGGCCTTACGGACCGGCCGCCTCCCTCTCCTCTAGCCCGGTATCCCCGCTATGGCCGCCTCTATCTCCTCGTCGGAGTGCTCAAGGTTCACCAGCTCCCCGGCGAGGTACGCCTCGTAGGCCGAGAAGTCGAAGTGGCCGTGGCCGCAGAGGTTGAAGAGGATGGTCTTCTCCTCGCCGGTTTCCTTCGCCTCGAGCGCGAGGTCGATGGTAGCCTTGATCGCGTGGGTCACCTCTGGCGCCGGCACGATGCCCTCGGTCCTGGCGAAGGTGACCCCTGCCTCGAAGGTCGGGTTCTGGGTGTAGGCCCTGGCCTCGACGAGCCCCTCGTGCACTAGCGCCGAGACTATCGGGGAGTCGCCGTGGTAGCGCAGGCCCCCCGCGTGGATGCCGCTCGGCACGAAGGTGTGGCCCAGGGTGTACATCTTCATCATCGGGGTGGTCCCGGCCGTGTCGCCGAAGTCGTAGACGTAGCGGCCCTTGGTGAGCGTCGGGCACGAGGCGGGCTCGACCGCGACGATGCGCGTGTCGCGGCCGTTCTTCAGGTTCTCGCGGATGAAAGGGAAGGCGACGCCGCCGAAGTTTGAGCCGCCCCCAACGCAGCCGACTACCACGTCCGGGTACTCGCCGGCGAGCTCCATCTGCTGTATTGCCTCCTGCCCGATCACGGTCTGGTGCAAGAGCACGTGGTTTAGCACGCTCCCGAGCGAGTACTTGGCGTCGTCGTGCCCTACCGCGTCTTCTATGGCCTCGGAGATCGCGATGCCCAAAGAGCCGGGCGAGTCGGGATGCTCTCCGAGGATGTTGCGGCCCGCCTGGGTGAGGTCCGTCGGGCTTGCGTGGACCTCGGCGCCGTAGGTCTCCATCATAATGCGCCGGTAGGGCTTCTGGTCGTAGGAGACGCGGACCATGTAGACCGTGCACTCCAGGCCCATCACGCCGCAGGCGAAGGCCAGCGAGGAGCCCCACTGGCCCGCGCCGGTCTCGGTGGTAAGCCTCCTTACGCCCTCCTCGCGGTTGTAGTAAGCCTGCGGGACCGCGGTGTTCGGCTTGTGGGAGCCCGAGGGGGAGCCACCCTCGTACTTGTAGTAGATGTGGGCCGGGGTGTCGAGGAACCTCTCCAGGCGCCGGGCGCGGAAGAGAGGGGTCGGGCGCCAGAGGGAGTAGATCTCTCTTACCTCCTCGGGGATAGGGACGTAGGAGTCGGTAGTGACCTCCTGGCGGATGATCTCTTGGGGGAAGATCGGCGCGAACGCCTCTGGCCCGACCGGCTCCCTGGTAGCCGGGTTCAGCGGCGGCTCCAGCCCGAAGGGCAGATCCGGCACGATGTTGTACCAGCTCTCGGGGATGGCCTTCTCGTCGAGCAAGAACTTGGTCGATTCCACGAAATCCTCCGGATTTTGTAGCCGTCAACGGTCAGGGACCAGCTTACAGGTTTTCGGGCCGCCGGACCGTCGCCCTCAGAGCACAATCCGAAGAGAGGCGCGAAATGCCGGACGGCGCAAACGGATGGGGGCGCGCCGATCGGCGCGCCCCCGGTCCTACCGTCAATACCTGGTCTGCGCTAGCCCTGCCTGGTGATCCTCTGTTCCCTCGCCGCCGCGAGCCATGCCAGAGACCCGCGGCGGGAGAGACCATCTGGATTCTTCCTAACCCAGCCGGACGCCGATCCGGTCGTAGGCCGCGGCCTCGAGGGTGCCCATGCCCTGGCGCTCGGCGGCCTCGGCGAGCTCGCCGGAGACGCGGGGCGCGAGCTCCTCTGGCGGGACGGCGGCGGACATCCTCTGCTGGCGGGCGGCGTTGCGGTAGCGGAATGGTCCCCAGATGGCGAGGGTGATGCCCGGGTTCTGGATGTTGACGAAGAAGGTGCTGCCGTCGGGCGAGAAGGTCGGCCCGGCGAACTCCGAGTCGCTCCTGGCGTTCCTGGCGAATTTGTAGATCTCTCCGCGCGGGGTGACGCCCACGATCCGGTTGCGGCCGTCGCCTTCCACGGCCTCGTCCTCGGCGAACCACAGGTCGCCCCAGGGGGTGATGGTTATGTTGTCGGGGCTCTCTATCTGCGCCGGGTCCCTACCCTCGTAGAAGAGCTCCAGGGTGTTGGTCCTTGGGAAGTAGCGGAAGATCTGGCCGAGCCGCCGCTCTCCGCCGTTGGTGTCGTCGAACCAGAACGCCCCGCCCTTGAAGAACGCCCCTTCCAGCCGGTTGAACTTCACGTCCCCGACCGTGGCGAGGGCCTGCTCGTGCGCGGCCTCCGGGTTGGCTATGTTCGCCCAGCGCACCCCGACGCGCTGCCCACGCCCGAACAGGTCGGCGTTGGTCTGCGTGATCTCGTCTACGGTCATCACCTGCAGCCTGCCGCCTTCCTGCAAGGCACCTGGCCGCTTGTTCCTGTTTTTCGGTATGAAGCGGTACAGGAAGCTGGCCCCGGTCTCAGTTGCCGGGTCTCCAGTGTTCGATCCGCCTGTGGGGTCGTCCTCGGTGAGATAAGCGATGCCGGTCTCGGGATCTATGTCTACGGCCTCGTGCGAGAAGCGGCCCATCTGCCGGATGGGGGTCTTCGAGAGCTTGTTCTGGGGGTCCCTCGGGTTCACCTCGAAGACGTAGCCGTGGTTCGGCTCTTTGGTCTCCTCGCAGGTGAGCCAGGTCCCCCACGGCGTCGCCCCGCCCGCGCAGTTGGTGCTCTGCCCGGAGGAGGTGACGAAGTCCCTTATAGCCCTGCGGCTCTGGTTGTCGACCACGACGGCGGTGGTGCCACCGATCTGGATAGGGTCGTAAGGGTTCTTGCCGGCCACCCCCTCGTTGTCCCCCGAGCCCCTGTCGCTCCTGGAGAGCTCGTGGTTTCGCACCAGCAGGGTCGTACCCCTGCTCGGCCCCGGAAAGGCCGCCATGCCGTCGGGGTCGCTCGGCACCGGGGCGCCGTTGGAGAGCTTCGAGCCCTCGGGGGAGATGATCCTGTACTGAAACCCTTTGGGGAGCTCCACGACGCCGCCGGGATCGGGCTGTAAGTGCCCGTAACCGGCCTCCGCCGCCAGGGCCCCACCAGCACCCAGCGCGAGGGCCGCAGCGCCCATGCCTCCCATGCTAAGAAAAGCCCGCCGGCTGACACGCCGAGGATTACCGCTGATACTCATTATTCCCGCCTTCTTCGTCGGGGAATCATCTACTTGACGCAAGCGCGAGCGTCAGTACCACCGCGAGCGCGAAGACCTCGCACAGCGTCCCAACACTCACTATGACCCCTCTACTCAGCTACGCCTCATGCCTAAATAACGCCTAGAATATGGTGGTCTGTGGAGGAGATTCCCATATGCTACCTGGTCATTTCTCAGCCACCTAGCGGATATGTTTTGTCCGATTATTAGGAGGCACCTACGCTACCAAGAGTCATGGGGGCGACATTAGAGACTGCAGGTCGCCGTGTCCAGCAGAGGTATAACAAC
>JADDPU010000388.1 GCA_016781725.1 Rubrobacter sp.
AGCACAACATATGGGTGGCGTGCATGAATATTCGCCTCGCCGGATGCCACGGGTCCCGGGCGGGCATTACTCGCCGGTCTTCTCCCCCGCCTCGCGTAGTGGGTTGCGGTAGGGTAGCCACGCCAACTACGTAGCGGGCGGGGTAGGGGTCGTGCCCCGCCCCGTCCGTCACGTATCAGCGGAGCGCCAGAGAGAGGCCGGGGAGAGGCCGCGGGGGGGTGCTCCGGGCGAGCCCAGGCCAGCACGAAAATCCGGCGCGTCGGCCAGCCACGGGCAGGAGGTCGCAAACCGCAAAGTCCCACACCAGCAGCTACACCCGTCGGGGTCTCTCTGGTATGATCCCTACCACAGAACGCGTCGGGACGTGGCGCAGTCTGGTAGCGCACTCGGCTGGGGGCCGAGTGGTCGCCGGTTCGAATCCGGCCGTCCCGACTCTTTTGCGGCGGAAGCGTATCCGTTGGAAAGGCTATAGAGCTTTGGACACCATCTACCTACTGCTCGGCATCATAGGGTTCATGGCCCTCATAGTGGTCTTCTTTTTCGGTGGGTTCGTCCTCCTCGACTTTCTCTGGGGCCGCCGCGGGGGAGACGCCTGAAGGCGCGGGGCAGCCCCTCCTACCGCTGAACGCTTGATCCCCTCGCTAAACGACCTGCGCCTGGTCGGGCCCGAGTGCCTGATCCTGCACGAGGCCCACGACGAGAAGCGCCTGGCCCGTCTGCGCGACCGCGTCGAGGCCGAAGGGATCCAGCGCAACCCCGTAATAGTCTCCCCCTACGAGGACCGCTACCTGGTACTCGACGGGGCCCACAGGGTCCGCGTCCTCACGGAGCTTGGCTATGGCCTGGTCCTCGTGCAGGTCGTCGAGCCGCCCGAGCGGGCCGAGGGCTGGGGACACCTCCTCGATGGCGTTGGCCCTGCCGAGCTGCGCGCCACCGAGGGCATCGAGGTCTCCGGGGAGCCCGGAGCGGTCCCCCTCGCCGAGGTGGAGACCGCCGAAGGCGAGACCCTCTCTTTGGTCTCCGCGGACGCGGGGCTCTCGGCCTTGGTGCGGGCGCTCTGGGGGCTGCACTCGCTCTATCCGAAGGGCGTCGTGGTCCGGCGGGTGGAACCGGACGCGACCGTCGGCCTCGCCGAGGGGGAGGTCCTGATCCGTTACCGCTCCTTCACCCCCGCCGAGCTCGCCGAGATCGTGGACGCCGGAACCGTCCTGCCTGCGGGCATAACCCGCTTTCGCGTCCGCGAGAGGGTGCTCGGCGTACGCTACCCGCTGGACAGGATGAGGGACGGGGACGCCCCCGCCCGCAACGCCGAGCTCAAAGAGTTCGTGGGAAGGCTCTGGGACGAGGACCGCGTTCGCTACTACGGGGAACCCGTAGTGCTCTTCGAGTGAAGCGGCGACGCCATCAAGGAACGCTGCCCGCCAGACACTTTCGCGCGTGCTTGCGCACGGCTCACGCGAGGGTGATCCCGAAGATCGGGTACCATAATCCTCTGTCCCCTGAGAGAGGAGAGACCGCCCTGTACCGTACGGTGGCCCTGATGCTGACCCTCTCTGCTGTCGTCTCCTTCTCCGTGGGGTGCGCCGGAGAGCAGGTGCGGGCCCTCCGCGCGCCAGAGGTGCCGACTGCGCCCGGGATCTTCGAGACGGCCCGGGCCCCGGACGCGGCGAAGGCGCCCGACGAAGTGGAGCTGAAGATAGGGAACTTCCGGACGCCAAAGCGTGTTCCTGACTACGAGATCCTCGAGGAGCGGGTAGAGGAGCGCGACGGCGCGCGGGCGGTGCGCCTCCTCATCGACACCCGCTCCCGCGAGCAGGAAGAGTTCCTCCTTATCGCCCGTGACCTGAAGGCTCGCTACTCCGGTTACGACGCCGCTTCGGTCGAGTTCACCGACACCGAAGACGTGCTCTTCTACAACGGTGACGCGGCCACCAAAGACCTTCTCGAATACTACGGCGGCGCGCTCATCTTCAATACCTACGAGGGCGTCGACTACCTTGGCTACATCTACGGCCCGCCCAACATGGACGGCTACTACGTGAAGGCTGCCGACTAGTCTCGCTCGCCCTCCTTCGGCCGATGACGACGCATGCTCGGGCGCCTGGTGCGCTGGAGCACAAAGGGCCTGGATATCCGCCTGTATATGCGGAATATA
>JADDPU010000335.1 GCA_016781725.1 Rubrobacter sp.
CATCACCGCGTCGGCCTTGGAGCGCAGGGTGCGCATGAGTTGGCGATCCGTCCGGCTGCCTATGCGGGCGGCTCTTCCTTGCGAGGTGGTCTTGCCGTCAAGGGAGGCGACCATGTTGATGATAACGTACGGCCGGGCGCGGTGGCGGCCTCGCTCTTCTTGGGCGGGCGGGATCTCGAGATCCGCGTAGATGCTCTCTGCGCCCATCTCCTGTGCCGGGAGGGGGTAGAGCCTCAGAGCAGCAGTGGTGCTATCGGCCAACCCTATAAGGCGCGTATCTGGCCGAAGCCGACTGCGGCAGGCTTACGTCCATCCAGAGTCCCTCGGGGGTGCTCCTCTGGGCGTGGATCTCGGCCAGCCCGTAGAGGCGGCTCGCCGCAGCGTACTCGGCGTGGGGTATCAGCACCTCCATCCTCTCCCGCCGGGAGGCTATGGCGCGGTAGATCTCCTCCACCAACGCCTCGCAGCCCCTCAGGGCGCTTATCATGACAGCCCCCGGGTATTCCCGGCGCAACTCCACGATGCGCTTCTCGGAGATGAGATCGATTTTGTTCAGACAGAGTATCGTGGGCCCCGGCTCGGACCCGTCCCCGAGCGTCTCCGAGAGGGTCTCCCTGACGGTCCTGAGCTCCTCCTCCAACTCCTCGCTCGAGCCGTCGGCGCACACGACGCGCACGTCGGCATCGCCGGCCGCCTCGAGGGTCGAGGCGAAGGAGTGGACGAGCTGGGTGGGCAGCTTCCTTATAAAGCCCACGGTGTCCGTGACCACAAAGTCAGGCCGGGCCCCAGCGGTGCCGTTGTGCGCGCCCCCCTCGACGAGCCTGCTGGTAGTCTCCAGCGTCTCGAAGAGCCTGTCCTTCGTCGACCTGCCGGCCCCGCTCAGGGCGTTCAGGATGGTGCTCTTGCCGGCGTTCGTGTAGCCCACCAGCGCGACGGTCGGAGGACCCCCCTCCTTGAGGCGCGCCCCCCGCACCGCCCTGCCCGCCTTCTCCTCTTTAAGCTTGCGGTTTATGGTCTCGATGCGATCCCGGATCACCCGGCGGTCGTACTCGAGCTGTTGCTCGCCGGGACCCCTGGTGCCGACCCCGCCCCCGAGGCGGCTGAGCTCCGGGTTTCTGCCCTTCACCCGCGGCAACCGGTACTCCAGGTCGGCGAGCTCCACCTCCAGGCGGCTCGCCGCGTCCCGCGCGTGCGCCTCGAAGATCCGGATGATCAACTCGGCCCGATCCACCACCGTGGTCCCGGCAGCCCGCTCGAGAACCCGCGCCTGCGAGGCCGATAACTCGTCGTCGGCGACCACGAAACTAGCCCCTCTCTCCTCTACGAACGCGCCCAACTCCTCGCGCTTGCCACGCCCAAGGTATCCCGTACCGTCCCTGCGGCCCTGCTCGAGAACGCCGACGACCTCCATCCCGAGCGTCGAGGCCAACCGCCCCAACTCGTCCATGTGCCGCGGCTCCCCCGCCCCTACCAGTATCGCTCGCTCGCTGTTCATGCCCCTATTATATCATGCATACCATGTATATCACGCATCTGCTCGGGTTGGTTTAGGACTCGGATGGTGGCGCGGCCTTGGAGGGTGCGGGCCAGCTTGTCGAACCAGCGCACCTGGCGGCGGGCCAGTTGGCGTGTGCGGGCGTTTATCTGGTCTTGGGCCTGGTGGATGGTGAGGTCTCCGGAGAGGTGGGCAAGGAGTTCCTTGACGCCGACGGAGTCGAGGACCGAAGGGTTTACGGGTGTTCCGGTGGCGAGGGTTCGGCGAACCAGCTCGGCCTCGCGGAGGCCCTGGTGGGCGATCTTGGCGGATCTCTTGGCGATGTTCGCGTCGAGGGCCGACCTTTCGGGACGCAGGTAGACGATGGTGGCGTCGTAGCGCAGGGGGGCTTCCCAGATCGAACCCCGCTCCGGAGCCCCCGCAAGCTCGAGCTCTCGCGCCCGCGCGGCGCGGCGGGGATTGGGCTCGTTCTGTGCGACGGTCTCCTCGGCGCGCCGGCGTAGCTCCGGGGAGACCTGCGGCGAGAGGGGGATGTCGAGGAGGGTGGCGTTGAGGTACATCCCGGTGCCGGCGTCGAGCACGAAGCGCGTGCCTGGGAGGTTCTCGACGACCCTCTCGGCGCACTCTCGGTGGCGGGCCACGGTCCATCGCTCCGTGATGGGCACGATGCCGACCAGCTCCGCGGGCCTCCTGCGCGCCTGGTTGGTCAGGACGGGCAGCCCTTTGTAGACCTGCATCGAGTCGACTACGATGGTGGGCACATGGCTGGCGCCGAGCTCCGTCTGCCGCTCTGCAAGCGCGTCGGAGAGCTCGCTCTTGCCGCTCGCGGTCGGGCCGCACACGACCAGGGCCTCTTTGCGGTCCTCTACCAGTGTGTTGGGCCCCCGAGGATGGCCGCCTCTCCTAGGCCACCGGGTCGCCGGCGTAGAGCACGTGTGGGCCCGCGGATTCTATCTTTGCCCTCACGTACTCGCCGGGACGCGCCTCGGTCTTTACGTGGACCGCGTGCCCGCTCCACGTCTCTCCGATAGCCTTCCCGCCCTCGGCGCTCCCGTGGCGGATGTAGATCTCCTCGACACCTCCTACCTTTCTCTGGTTTCGGGTGAAGGCGTTCTGTTCTACAGCCCTCAGCACCTCCAGAAAGCGCCGCTGTACCACCCGCTCGTCCGGGACCGCGTCCCGAAGCTCCGCGGCCTCCGTGCCCGCTCTCGGCGAGAACTTGAAGATGTAGGCAGAGTCAAAGCCGCAGTCCTCGACGAGCTCGAGGGTCCTCTCGTGGTCGTCCTCGGTCTCGCCGGGGTGGCCTATTATGATGTCTGTGCTCAGGGTCCCGTCAGGGACCGCCTCCCTGAATACCTCGATCTTGCGCCTGTACCTCTCGGCCTTGTACCCGCGGTGCATGATCTTGAGCATCCTGTCGGAGCCCGACTGCACGGGCAGGTGCAGCCTCTTTACGATGCTCTCTCGCTCCCCGATGGCTCGAAGCGTCCTGTCTTCCATGTTGGAAGGGTGGCTGGTCGTGAACCACACGCGCGGGGCCCTCTCTGATACCGCCTCGAGCAGATCGCAGAACCGCTCGCCTCCGTGGCGCCACGCATCGACCGTCTGTCCGAGCAGCGTTACGTAGCGGGTGCCACCCTCAACCAGCCGGTCTACCTCCTCGAGCACGCTCTGCCTCGGGCGGCAGACCATGCGCCCCCGCACCGTGGGCACTATGCAGTAGCTGCACTGATAGTTGCACCCGGTCATTATCGTGACGAAAGCCCCGTGCTCGCCCTCCGTTCCCGGCAGCTCCGGCGTGTACGTCTCGGCCATCGTCGGTAGACCTACGAACTCGGCCAACTCGTATGTATTATGGGTACCAAGTACGAGGTCTATGTCGTAGGTTCGCTGGAGGGTGGCGGCTTCGGCGGCGGCGCCGATGCAGCCGGTTAGGGCCACCTTTTTTACGCGGCCCTCGCGGCGGAGGCGGTTTAGCTCGCCGAGGTGACCGCGCACGCGGTCGACGGCGTTCTCGCGCACGTAGCAGGTGTTGAGGATGACAAGGTCGGCCTCCTCGTAGCGCTGGACCTCGGCGTAGCCGGCGTCCTGGATCATCCGCCGCATGCGATCCGAGTCGTGGACGTTCATCTGGCAGCCGAAGGTCCTTATGCAGGCGGTCTTCCCCGCTCTACTCCTGGTTTCACTCGGGCGGGGCGGCCCTGGGGCGGGCTTCGACGAGAGGGGTATCGGGGCGGGTTGCGGCGTAGCTCTCAAAGTGTCACTCATACTCTTCCTCCGGCTCGTAGACGCGGGCTCTAAAGGAGATCTCTCCCGGACGGACCTCGAACCGGACCTCCTCGACCTCGAGGTACCCCGCCCGCGCCGCCCGCCCTAGTATATCCGCGATCCCCGCCCTTTCCTCCTCCCCGAGGGCAAGCACAGGTCCCTCCCCACCCCGCCCGCTCCTCCCGCCCCGCACCCGCGACCCTTCGGTACCGGATCCCCCCCCCTCGGCTTCAAGCGGCCTTATCTCTCCCCCTAAGATCCTCTGTATCGTCCTTGCCGAGACCCCAATCCCCAACCCCTCCGCTCTCTCCCTGAGGCGCGCGGTCTCTTCGTCCGGATGTATTATGCGGTTATGTAGGAGGGAGGCCAGGATGCGGGCCGGGGGTCCGTAGTAGTACGAGGTGTTGGGGTTGGTTTTTTGGGCGAAGGTTTGTACGGTGGCGCGGAGGTTGGTTTTGGAGGGTCGGGTGGCGGACTGGAGGGCTCTTTCGGGGAGGTGGTGGGTGTCGAAGGTGACGTTGATCGAGGTTGGGGATGAGGTCGAGAGGACTGCGGCAGTAAGGGCTGCGTTCTTTATGTGGTAGAGGGAGAGGCCCGCGCCGTGGAAGGAGGCTTGGGGGTTGGCAGGGTCGGGGATCAGGGGTCGCAGGTGGCGGGTGGTGACGCCGGGCTCGAAGATCAGGTCCCGGTGGGATTCAGGGATGCCGCCGCCGTCGTCTAGGACGGTCAGGGTCCTGTAGCGGCGGTTTTTCAGGGAGGAGGCTACGTAGACGCTGCGCGCCCCGGCGTCGCGGGCGTTGCGCAAAAGCTCGAGGAGGGCGTCCTCGACGTGGGTGATGCGCGAGGGGCCCCGGCGGGCGCCCTCGAGGCCCGTGAGGCGGGCGAAGCCTGCGCCGAGGTCCCTGTAGGGGCCTTCCATCGCCCTTCTCACGCCCCTCGGGCGCTTATTAGCGGGCTACCTCGCTCACGCGGCTCTCGCGGATCACCGTCACCTTTATCTGTCCCGGGTACTCGAGGTCTGACTCTATCTGCTTGGAGATGTCGTAGGCGAGCTTGGCGGCGATGCGGTCGTCCACCTCCGAGGGCTGGACCATCACCCGGATCTCGCGTCCCGCCTGGATCGCGTAGGCCTTGTCCACGCCGCGGTGGCCTAAAGCTATGTCCTCGAGCGAACGGAGGCGCTCGATGTAGGTCTCTGTGGTCTCGCGCCGGGCGCCGGGGCGGGCGGCCGAGACGGCGTCGGCGGCGGCGACGAGTACGTCTTCTACGGTCTCCATCTCTACCTCGTGGTGGTGGGCGCTAATAGCCCGCACCACGTCGTCTGACTCGCCGCTCTTCTTGGC
Source organism: Rubrobacter sp. (assembly GCA_016781725.1). Taxonomy (GTDB): domain Bacteria; phylum Actinomycetota; class Rubrobacteria; order Rubrobacterales; family Rubrobacteraceae; genus Rubrobacter_D. The sequence continues at coordinate 5,107 of JADDPU010000335.1, forward strand.
GAAGCGGCCCCCGATCAGGGCGTGGGTGCCCTCGACCTCGTGGTCTATGGCCTTGCCGATGTCGTGCAGGAGGGCACCCCTTCTTGCGAGCTTCACGTTAGCCCCGAGCTCCTGGGCCATCATGCCGCAGAGGTTGGCGACCTCGACCGAGTGGGCCAGCACGTTCTGCCCGTAAGAGGTGCGGTACTTCAAGGCGCCAAGTAGGCGTATCAGGTCGTTGTGCATCGAGCCCGAGATCTTGGCGTCGTAGAGGGCCTGGCGTCCCGCGGTCTTCATCTCCTTCTCGATGTCCTTTTTGGCCTTGGCCACTATCTGCTCGATGCGGCCCGGGTGGATGCGCCCGTCCTGCACGAGCCGGCCCATGGCAACCCGGGCTACCTCGCGGCGAACGGGGTCGAAGCTCGAGATAACCACGGTCTCCGGGGTGTCGTCGATGATCACGTCGACGCCCGTGGTGGCCTCAAACGCCCGGATGTTGCGGCCCTCGCGCCCGATGACGCGGCCCTTCATGTCGTCAGAGGGGAGCGTTACTGCCTTGACCGTCGACTCTGAGGTGAGATCCGAGGCCAGCCTCTCCATGGTGGTCGAGATGAGGCGGCGAGCCTCGGCGTCGGCCTTTTCTTCGGCCTCGAGGGTGCGGTCGCGCACCATCTGCCCGAGGCGGCTCTCGAGCTCGGCCTCGAGGCCGGAGAAGAGCCTCCTCTCGGCCTCGGCCCGGGTCAGACCGGAGAGCTCTTCGAGCACCTTGAGCTGCTCGGCTTCTTTGGCCCTGAGATCCTCCTCCTTGCGTCGCAGCGCCTCCTCGGCCTCGGAGAGCCCCCGCCGGCGCTCGTCGAGCTCGCCCTCGCGCCGCTCGAGGGAGCTGTCGCGGTTATCCAGCCGCTCCTCGATCCGCGCGATCTCGGCCCGCCGGGCCCGAACCTCGGCCTCGGCGTCGTCCTTTATCTTGAGAGCTGCCTCTTTGGCGGCCAACTCCGCCTCGCGGCGCTTGGTCTCGGCCTCCCGCCTTGCATCCTCGACGATGGAGCGCGCGTCCGCCCTAGCCTGCGCCTGGCGCGTCTCCATGCGTGATTTGTAGACGAAGTAGCCCGCGACCGCGCCGACCACTAGGCCGGCGGCCAGTCCCAAGACCAGTAGCAAAACGTTCAAAAGTTTTCCCTCCATCGGGCCTACCCCGAGGAGAGCGGCCCGGCCATCAAGCTCTATTCGACTATCCCTCGGCCTCCGGAGGCTCCCGGTACTCGCGGGCAACCTGGGCGCAAACCCCCGCCGAGTAACCCCGGCGGACCAGAAAACCGTAGACCCTCCGCGCCTCGGCGTCGGACCCACTACTACTACTACTACTACTTCGTCCATTATACCGCCGCGCGGCGGCAGATCGAGCCTCCCAGAGCTCCGAGCGTCCGGCGAACTCCTCGGCGACCACGCTCCGCGCGAGCTCCTCGTCTATGCCGCCCTGCCTGAGCTCCGCCGAGACGCGCCGTGGACCGTATTTGCGCGCCTTCTCCCGCGCCTTGAGCCTCGCGAACTCCTCATCGTCGAGGTATCCGAGCTCCTCGAGGCGCGCGATCACACCCGAGACCGTCTCCTCGAGGTAGCCGTACCGCCCGAGCCGCTCCCGCAGCTCCGCCTCCGAACGGGCCCTGTAGCCTAAGATGTTGAACGCCCTACCCATCGCGAGCGGCCTCTCCCCCGCCACCCGCACCCGGTAGAGCTCCTCGGACGAAAAGACGGCCCCCTCCCGGAGGCCGCCCTCTGCCGCGACAGCGCCGTCCAACTCGGCCCACACCGCCCCGTCGACCGAGACCAGCGCCTTGCCCCGGCGCTCCCTGACGCCGGTTATCTCGGGCACCCGATGCCCTTCTCGCCCTGAGGCTTACGCCGCCAGCAGGTCCCCCGCCGGTCCCCTAAAACACCTGCCCGGCAGGCTCCTGGGCGCGAGGACGCTCCGCGACGCGGTCGGTAGCGGCGTCTTCGTCGGCAGCGGAGGTTTCGGCCGGCTCGGTGAAGCCGAGCTTCTCGTGGACCTCGGCGACGATGCGCTCGCGCACGTGGTCGTTCTCCTTGAGGAATTGCCTGGCGTTCTCCCGCCCCTGCCCGAGACGCTCGTCGCCGTAGGCGAACCAGGCGCCGCTTTTCTGGATCACGCCGTGCTCGATGCCGACGTCGAGCAGGCTGCCCTCGCGACTAATGCCCTCGCCGTACATCACGTCGAACTCGACGGTCTTGAAAGGCGGCGCCACCTTGTTCTTGACTACCTTGACCCTGGTCTGGTTGCCCACCGTGTCGTTGCCGGCCTTGAGCGCCCCGATGCGCCGGATGTCCAGGCGCACGCTGGAGTAGAACTTCAGCGCCCGACCCCCCGGCGTCGTCTCCGGCGAGCCGAACATCACCCCGATCTTCTCCCGCAACTGGTTGATGAAGATCGCCGTCGTCTTCGAGCGGCTGAGCGAACCGCTGAGCTTCCGCAACGCCTGGCTCATCAGGCGGGCCTGAAGCCCGACGTGAGAGTCTCCCATCTCACCCTCGATCTCAGCCCTAGGCACGAGGGCGGCGACGGAGTCGATAACCACGACGTCGAGGGCGCCGCTCCTGACGAGGGTGTCGGCTATCTCGAGGGCCTGTTCGCCGTTATCCGGCTGGGAGAAGTAGAGGTTTTCGAGGTCGACGCCGATGGCCTGGGCGTAGGTTGGGTCGAGGGCGTGCTCGGCGTCTATAAAGGCGGCGAGGCCGCCGCTCTTTTGGGCTTCCGAGATGATGTGCAGGGCGAGGGTTGTCTTGCCGCTCGATTCGGGGCCGAAGATCTCGACTATGCGTCCGCGCGGGACGCCGCCGATGCCGAGGGCCAAATCGAGGGCGAGGGCGCCGGTCGGGATGCAGGCGATCCCGGGGCGCTCGTCGTCGCCCATGCGCATGATCGAGCCCTTCCCGAACTGCCGCTCTATCTGGGAGACGGCCGCGTCTATGGCCTTGCTCTTATCCAATGCATCCTCCAAAAAGCGAGTGCGCCAACATCATGGTACGTAATCGGTATTCGCCGGGGATAATTATACTGTAGGGGGTAGAGGCTCCCAAGTGCTACGTTTCCGTCGGTCGGAGGTCTGGCGAGGGATTTTCCCGGGGGCGTCGGGCGGACTTCAGCTCGCGCTCTTCTTTAAGGTGAAGCTTCTGGTGACGACCTCGCCCATCCCCCCGAGCGGCCCGGCCTCCTGGCCGTTGACCTCTACCGTGACGGCCCCTGCGTCCCCGCTCGTGATGGAGAGTTGCCGGTCCGCCTCGAAGGTCTGCGTGAAGCCGGGCTGGGCGGTCTCCTCGTAGGCAAGCACGCCGTCGGCGCGGATGAGAAGCCAGGAGGGCCTCTCCCGCACGGTGATCGCGACCATCAGGGTGTCGGGCGGCGCGCTCTGCCCGGCTACGGTGGCCGGCGCTTCGCCCCCGGCCCCCTCGGCTTCCGCCGGGCCCGTAGCGTCTTCGGTCCTGTTGACGAGCTCGCGTTCCGGGGGCCCATCCTCGGTCGGTAAGGCCTCGGGCTCCGCCTCCTCTTGGCCGGGGCCCCCGGGCGTCTCTTCGGTGGCGGCGGGCCGCGGCGCGGCGTTCTCCTGCGCGCGGGTGAGCTGCACGTCCCTGCCGACAAAGTAGAGGGCTATGATCACGGCGGCGAGCGCCAGGAGTGCTACGAGCACGGTCACGACGGTGGAGGTGGAGACCTTACGCTTCTCGGTACCGGCCACGCCGCCGGGGGTGATCAGGGGCCGCTCGAAGTCGGTGTTGGGCGGGCTGTAGTCGATCCCGCGCTCGCGGCGCGGCCTTCTGCGGCTCCTCAGCTGCCGGGAGAGCTCCTCGCCGTCGAGGCCCAAGTAGTTGGCGTAGGTCTTGAGGAAGCCCCTGGCGTAGACCGCGTCGGGCAGCGTGGTGTAGTCCTCGCGCTCGAGGCCAGCCAGGTAGCGCTTGCGGATCTTGGTGTCCTGCTCGACCTGCTCGAGGGAGAGGCCCCGCTCCCTCCTGGCCTGCTCGAGGGTGCGGCCGATCCCGGCCTCGCCGTTCGGCTCGCCGTTCGCCGAGGTCTGGCTGTCTCGACCGTCTTCCATGCCGCCTAAAAGCCTATCACAAAAGCTACCAGCTCTCGCCGGGCTTGCCGTCCTCCGATGACCCCACGGGCGCACCCCCGTCGCCGCCGAACATGGACTCGAGGTCCAGCGTCGTGGCCACGACGGCGCGGCTTTTCGAGCCCTCGTAGGGGCCCACGACGCCCTTGCGTTCGAGGGCGTCTATTATCCTGCCGGCCCGCGAATAGCCGACCCTAAAGCGCCGCTGAACGGCGCTTACGGACGCCTGCTGCGTGGAGACTACGAAGCTCGCCGCCTCAGGCAAGAGGTCGTCGTCCGGCTCCTCGGGCTCCTCCTTCGCCGCGGCGGGCTCCGTCACCTCTTCGACGAAGCTCGCCTCGGCGCGTCCCGAGGCCGCCTCGACGGTCGCCGCGACCACGCGCTCCACCTCGGGCTCCGAGATAAAGGCCCCCTGGACGCGGGAGGGTCTCGCGGCCGAGACCGGCTTGTAGAGCATATCTCCCATGCCGAGCAGGGCCTCGGCGCCCGGTATGTCCAGGATCACGCGGCTGTCGACCTGGCTCGAGACGGCGAAGGCGATGCGGCTCGGGACGTTGGCTTTGATCATGCCGGTGATCACGTCGACGCTCGGGCGCTGGGTGGCGACTACCAGGTGTATGCCGACCGCCCTCGCCTTCTGGGCGAGCCGGATGATGGCGTCCTCGACCTTGGCCCCTGCCTGCATCATGAGGTCGGCGAGCTCGTCTATGACCACGACTACGTAGGGCATCGGCGTCTCGGCCCTGTCGTTGTAGCCCTCGAGGCTGCGGACCCCGAGCCTCTCCAAGACCTCGTAGCGCCGCTCCATCTCGGCGACGGCCCACTGGAGCGCGTTGGCAGCCTTCTTGACGTCGGTGACTACGGGCGTGATCAGGTGCGGCACCCGCCCGAACTGGGTTAGCTCCACCCGCTTTGGGTCGATCAAGACCATCTTGACCCGCCGCGGGTCGGTAGTCAGCAAGAGCGAGGTCAACAACCCGTTGAGCATCACGCTCTTGCCGCTGCCCGTGGTCCCCGCCACCAGAAGGTGCGGCATCTCCGCCAGGTCGAAGAAGACCGCCCGACCCGAGATGTCCTTGCCTAAGCCAACCGGCAGGGTCCAGTCGTTGGCGTCGGGGTACTCCTGGAAGACGTCCCCGAGCGTGACCTTGGCCGGCCTGGTATTCGGTACCTCGACCCCTACCGCGCTCTTGCCAGGGATCGGGGCGAGTATCCTTACCTCGGTCGCCGCCAGCGCGTAGGCGATGTCCTGCTGCAAGTTCCTTACCTTGCCTACCTTGACGCCGCTGCCAAGCCTGAGCTCGTAGCGCGTCACCCGCGGGCCCACGACGGCCCGGACTACTGTCGCCTCCACCCCGAGGTCGGCCAGTGCCCGCGTAAGCCTCTGGCTGGTCCCTTCCGCGTCGTGCTCGGGGCCACCGTTGCCGAGGGCAAGCAGCGAGAGCGAGGGCGCCGTGTACTCCCCGGTCACGTCCTCCTCCCGCTTCTCCGGGAACGCATTCGCCTCCCTGCGCTGCGGCAGTACGACCTCGAGGGCCCCGGTCTCCGCCTCCTCGAAGCCGCCTTCGGAGCGGGGGGCCGGCGGCAACTCCTCGTGCAGGTCGCGCACGACGGCTGGGGCCTCTCTCGTGCGCGGCCGCGAGCCCGTACCGCGCGCCGGTTCGGAGGCCCCTTTCTCGCGCCGCCGGGACACGAAGCCGCGCCCCCAGCGCACCAGGTTCCTAGCGGCCCCCTTGAGCGCGACCAGGGCCGACCCGAAGCTGACCCCGGTAAGCAAGGAGAGGCCGAGCGCGTACAAAAACCCTATCGCAAGCCCCGCCCCGATGGCGCCACCGGCCAAGAACACCGCCGCGTAGAGCCCGCTGCCGAGGATTCCCCCGGCCTCAGGGTAAGACCCGGCCGCGAAGAGACGGCCCGCCGGCAGCCTGGCCGCCAGGGTCATCGCCCCGGCGAGGAGCAGCAGCGCACCTCCAACCACAGCCCGGGCCGCTAACCGGCCGAGCAAGAGGAGAACCCCGGCTAGGGCCGCAAGCGGGGCCAGCAAAAACCCGACCGTCCCCAGGAGGCCACTCGCCGCGAAGAGGCCAGCCTCGCCCAAGAACGCCCCGCGCCCGCTGGCGAACGCCGCGCTGAAGAAAAGGCCCAGCGCGAGAAGAGAGATCCCGACAGCCTCCCGGCTGACGGCCTCCCCGAGGTGGTCCCTCAACCTCGCGAGCGGCGAAACCCCCTTCCGGGGCCTCCTGGCACCCCTGCCGCCCTGGCCCTTCTTCTTCTGAGTCTTTCTGGGCGCGCGCTTGCTCGTAGCCACGGCCCAAGTCTAGCGCATAAGCCTCTCGTCCAACGTCAACCGCAAGGTATAGTAGAGGTTTAAGTTTAGACCTCTACTATTAGCGGCAGGATAATGGGACGTTTGCCGGTCCGGTCGGAGAGGAAGCGCGAGAGGTCCTTGCGGATCTCCTTTTTCAACTGTTCCGGATCGGTGACCCGTATGTTCGCGGTTCGCTCCAGCGTGTTCGTCACGGCGGCCATCGACTCGTCGACGAGGCCGTTCGAGGCCTGCGGGTCGACGAAGCCGCGGGAGATCACGTCGGGAGGACCGAGGAGCTGGCCGTTCTGGGCGTTGATGCGGGCGACGACTATGAACATGCCGTCCTCGGAGAGCTGCTGGCGCTCGCGCATCACGGCGTCGGAGCTCTCGGCGAGTCCCCCGCCGTCCACCAGGAACATGCCGGCGGCTACGTTCTCGACGCGGCGCGCGTGGCCTTCCTTGAACTCGAGGACGGCGCCGTTTTCCAGGATAAAGATGTCATCCTCGCTGATGCCGAGGCTGATCGCGGTGTTAGCGTGATGCCTGAGCATCCTGAACTCGCCGTGGACCGGCACAAGGAACCGTGGCTTGAGGAGCGAGAGGATGAGCTTCTGCTCCTCCCGGGCCGCGTGACCCGAGACGTGCACCTTGTGCAAGGGGCTGTAGTAGACGTCCGCCCCGCGCTTCATCAGGTTATTTATGGTGCGCGAGACGCCGCGCTCGTTGCCTGGGATCGGGTGCGCGGCTATCACGACGGTGTCGCCGGGGCCCGCCTCTATGGTGCGGTGGGTGCCGTTAGCCACCCGGCTCAGGGCGGCGAGCGGCTCGCCCTGGGAGCCGGTCATGAGCACGGCGATGTCCGAATCGGGGATCTTGTTGATATCCCGCTGCTCGACGAGCATGGAGGAAGGCAGGTCGAGGTAGCCGAGCTCGCGGGCTATCTGCACGTTGCGGACCATGGAGCGTCCCGCCACGCCGACGAGCCTGTCGTGCCTCTTCGCCGCCTCCACCACCTGTCTTACGCGGTGGATGTGCGAGGCGAAGGAGGCGACGATGATCCTGCCCTCGGCCCTCGCGAAGACTTCCTGGAAGGTCGCCTCGACGGTCTTCTCGGAGGGCACGTAGCCGGGCCTCTCCGAGTTGGTCGAGTCGCCGAAGTAGGCGAGAACGCCCTCCTTGCCGAGCTCGGCCAGCCTGCCCAAGTCTATAGGCTCGCCCTCGATGGGTGTGAGGTCGACCTTGTAGTCGCCGGAGAAGACGATCAGGCCCGCGTTGGTCCGGATCGCCACGGCGACGGCGTCCGGGATCGAGTGGTTGACGTTGATGAACTCGAGCCCGAACCCTCCCAAATTCTGGGTGTTGCCGGCCTTTATCTCGCGCAGATCGCCCCTCTTGATCCCGAACTCCTGCAGCTTGCTGCGCACGAGACCTAAAGTGAGCTTGGTAGCGTAGACGGGGACGTTGAACTCGCGCAAAAGGTAAGGCAGGGCCCCCACGTGGTCCTCGTGGCCGTGCGTGAGCACTATCCCCTTCAACTCGTCCGAGTGTTCTCGCAGGTAGGTAAAATCGGGCAGAACCAGGTCGATCCCAGGCATCTCCTCGTCCGGGAACGACATACCGGCGTCGACCAGGATTATGCCGCTCTCCTGGCGGACGGCGGTCATGTTCTTGCCGATCTCGCCCAAGCCTCCAAGGGGCACGACCTGCAAGGTCTTGTTATCTAACAAAGGTTGGATTTACCTCCTCTAAGAGTTCCGATCGGCCAGTAGTGTCTGCTCTAGGCTGGCCGATCTCCGTTGAGGTACCTGCCCAGGTCGAGCTCTTCAGGGCCGACCGCGGAGAGGTACATCTGGTTTGCGTCAAGGTGTTTTTTGGCCAGGCGGGTTATGTCCTCGGGGGTGACCGCCTCGATGCGGGCGGAGATCTCCTCGGGCGTCAAGAGCTCTGCGCCGGTTATGATGCTGCGGCCCACGCGGTTCATCCTGGCCGAGGTGCTCTCCAGGGCGAGCAGCGTCGAGCTCTTGAGCTGCTGCTTGGTGCGCTCCAGCTCCTCTCCGTCTACCGGTTCCTCCCCGACCCGGCCCAGCTGCTCGACTATGACCTTCACCGCCTCCTCGACGTTGCCCGTGGTAGAGCCGACGTAGGTCTTGATCGCGCCGGCGTCGGAGTAGCCCTGGTGGTAGGAGTAGACGGCGTAGGCGAGCCCGCGCTTCTCGCGAACCTCCTGGAAGAGGCGGCTGCTCATGCCGCCGCCGAGCACGTTGTTGAGGGCGGCCATCGCGTAGCGGTCCTCGCTCTTGGCAGGGATGCCCATGGAGCCCATCGAGACGTGGTACTGCTCCGTCTCCTTGAACCTGAAAAAGAAGCGGCTCTCGGGCGGCGTCGGCCTCGCCTCCCGCACGAACGGCTCTCCGTCGGGGAGGCCAGAGAACTTCTCCTCGACCATCCCCTCGACGGCTTCGTGGTCGAGCTTGCCGGCCGCGACGACGAAGATGTTCGGCGCGGTGTATGTATCGCGATGGAAGCCCCTCAAAGTGTCGTGGTCCACGCCGCGCACCGTCTCAGCCGACCCGATAATCGGGCGGCCGAGCGGGTCTTCGTGGAAGATCAGAGACGAGAGGTACTCGTCGGCCATCTGATCTGGCCTATCCTCGTACATCTTGATCTCCTCGACTATAACCTCCCGCTCGCGCTCGAGGTCGACGAGGGTCGGCTTTAGGACCATCTCGCCCATGACGTCGAGGGCGCGTCCCAGGTGCTCTGGCAGAAAGCGGGCGTAGAGCACCGTGTACTCCTCGCCGGTGGCCGCATTTTCCTGGGCGCCGATGCTCTCGAAGGCCTGGGCGATGCCGAGGGCGTCCATCTCCGGCGTCCCCTTGAAGAGCATGTGCTCCATCAGGTGGCTGATCCCCGCGACCTCCTCCCTCTCGTCGCGGGAGCCGGCCCGGATCCAGACCCCCAAAGCGACGCTCGTCGCCTCCGCGAGGGGCTCCGAGAACACCCGAAGCCCCCCCGCCAGATCCTTGCGCCTTACGTTCGGGTCGGCCACTAGCCCTCCAGCTTCTCCAGGCTGATGCGGTTCTGCTTGTCGATCTCGAGGACCCGCACCTTGATGCGGTCGCCCTCGGTGACGACGTCCTCGACCCGCTCGACCCGCTGCTTGCCCGGCGCCAGGCGCGAGATGTGCACGAGCCCGTCCCGGCCAGGGGTCAGCTCCACGAAAGCGCCGAAGTTGGTGGTCTTCACTACCTTGCCGTTGTAGATCTCCCCGGCCTCGACGTCCTTCATCATGCCGTTGATGGCAGAAGCCGCGTCCTTCGACACAACGCCCTCGCCGGCCACGTAGACAGTGCCGTCGTCCTCGACCGAGATGTTCACGCCGAACTGCTCCTGCAAGGCGTTGATAGTCTTCCCGCCAGGGCCTATGAGCATCCCGATCTTGTCCTTCGGGATCTTCAAGACCTCGACCCTCGGGGCGTAATCGGAGACCTCGGCCCGGGGCTCGGCTATGGCGCCGCGCAGGATCTCCAGGATCTCCATGCGCCCGGCCTTGGCCTGCTCGAGGGCCTCCTGCAAAAGCTCGGCCGACACGCCCGTGATCTTCATGTCCATCTGCAACGCCGTGATGCCGTCGCGCGTCCCCGCGACCTTGAAGTCCATGTCGCCCATGTGGTCCTCGAGGCCCTGGATGTCTGAGAGGATCACGTACTCGTCGCCCTCCTTGACGAGGCCCATCGCAACTCCTGCCACGGGGGCCTTGATCGGGACGCCGCCGTCCATGAGCGCCAGCGTCGAGCCGCACACGCTCGCCATCGAGGAGGACCCGTTGGACTCTAGCACCTCGGAGATCACGCGCAGGGCGTAAGGGAACTCCTCTTCTGAGGGCACCACGGGGACGAGGGCGCGCTCGGCGAGGGCGCCGTGCCCGATCTCGCGCCGCCTCGGGCTCCCGAGCCTGCCCGTCTCGCCGGTGGAGTAGGGCGGGAAGTTGTAGTGGTGCATGTAGCGCTTGCCGGTCTGGGGCTCGATGGTGTCGAGCCTCTGGGCGAGGCCCAGGTCGGCGAGGGCGAGCGAGCTCAAGACCTGGGTCTCGCCGCGCGTGAAGAGGCCGGTGCCGTGCACCCTGGGCAAGACCTGCACCTCGGCCGAGGTAGGCCTTATCTCGTCGAAGCGGCGCAGGTCGGTGCGCTTGCCATCCTGGAGGTAGAGCTTGCGGAAAGCCTCCCTCTCTAGGACGTACAACGCGGCGGACACCTGGGCCGCCTCCTCCTCGTCGAGGCCCTCGGTCGCCTCCGCGCTGATAGCGTCGAGCGCGTCGTTGCGCGCCCGGCGGTTGGTGTTGACGATGCCGTCCTTGATGCGGTCGAGATACCTCTCGCGAAGCTCGGGGAGTACCGGGCTCTCGTCGGCGGGCTCGACCTCCTGGTTGGGCTTGCCGTGCTCGGCGGCCCAGGCCTCGATGGCCTCGGCCTGGGCGCGGACGGTCTCCTGGGCGATCTGGAGCGCCTCGACCATGACGGCCTCTGGCACCTCGTTGGCGCCGGCCTCGACCATAGTGATCGCTTCCTTGGTCCCTGCGACCACCAGGTCGAGATCGCTCTCGCTTATCTGCTGGTAGGTAGGGTTGAGGATAAAGTCCCCGTCGAGCGAGCGCCCGACGCGCACGGCGCCGATCGGACCCTCCACCGGCAGGTCAGAGAGGGCGATCGCCGCCGACGCCCCGAGCATGCTCACGGTGTCGTAAGGGGTCTCCTGGTCGGCGACGAGCACGGTGCCGATGATCTGGATCTCGTGGTGGTAGCCCTTCGGGAAGAGGGGCCTCAAGGGCCTGTCGGTGAGGCGCGCCGTGAGGACGGCCCTCTCGGAGGGCCTGCCCTCGCGCTTGATGAAGCCGCCAGGGATCTTGCCAGCCGAAGACATGCGCTCCTCTATGTCTACGCTTAAAGGCAGGAACGTAGCACCCGGGCGCGGGGCCTTCGAGCGGGTGGCGGTGGACAGTATGGTGGTGTCGCCGAGCCTGGCCGTGACGGAGCCGCCGGCCTGCCTGGCCAGCTTCCCGGTTTCGAGCACGACCGGACGCTCGCCTACGGGTATCTCTAGACGCATATTGTGTTCTCCTCTTGTTTTTTCTTGTTACCCGGTCCTAGCGGCGCAGGCCGAGCTTGGCGATGAGCGCGCGGTAGCGCTCGACGTCCTTTTTCTGGAGGTACTTGAGCAACCGGCGACGCCGGCCGACCATCTTGAGCAATCCCCGCCTCGAGTGGTAATCGTGCTTGTGCTCGCGCAGGTGCTCGGTGAGATGGGCTATGCGCCGCGTCAACACCGCGACCTGCACCTCGGGCGACCCGGTGTCCCCCTCGTGCGTCCGGTTCTCCTCGATGATCTCTTGCTTGTGGACCACTGCAGCCAACTTCTTCTTTCTCCTCTTTGTTCTCTTCTCTTACGTTTAACTCGCTCGTCTCTATGCTACCACATGTAGCGAAAAGCACCGTTGCGACCGGCGGCCGGCCCCGCGCGGGAGGCCAGACCGTCGTACCGAGGGCCGCTCGCCGTCGGCCGCCACAGGACGTCGAGGAGGGGCGCTAGCCCGACTCCTTGATGATCCGGCGCGCCTCCTCGACGTCCCGCCGGATCTGCTCTTTGAGCTCGTCCACGCCGGAGAACCGACGCTCATCCCGGATGCGCCGGGCGAAGCCGACATCCACTACCCGCCCGTAGAGATCTCCCTCGAAGTCCAGCAGGTGCGCCTCGACCCGGCTCTCGGCCCGGTCGAAGGTAGGGGCGAGACCCACGTTGGTGCAGGCGGCGTACGCCTCCCCGCCGACGCGCACCATCCCCGCGTACACCCCGCGGGCCGGCACGAGCGCGACCGGGTCTGGGAGCACGTTGGCGGTCGGGAACCCGATGGACCGTCCCCGCCGGTCCCCCTCCACCACCTCGCCCCTAAGCACGTAGGGCCTGCCAAGAAGGCCTGCAGCATCCGCCACCGCCCCCTCGGCGATGAGCGTCCGGATGCGGGTGGAGCTGATCCCCTCCCCGGACCCGCGCACGGGCACAGCGTAGGCAGCTCCCCCCATCTGCTCCATCAACGCGGCGAGGTCGCGAACGTCGCCAGCGGCCCTGTGCCCGAACCGGAAGTTCTCCCCAACGACGACGGCCTCGGCCCCTATCTGCCCGACCAGAACGTCGCGTACGAACTCCCGCGGGCTCTTCCTGGAGAGGTCGAGATCGAAGGCGATCACCCACACCTCCTCAGCCCCGTAACGCGCCAACGCCTCCCGCCGCAGCCCCAGGGGCGTCAGCAGCCCGGGCGGCCCACCCGCGCCCAACACAGCCCGCGGGTGCGGATCGAAGGTCGCCGCCACCACCCTCGCCCCCCTCTTCCTCCCCTCCTCAACCGCCCGCCGCAACACCGCCTGGTGCCCGAGGTGCACCCCGTCGAAGTTGCCGAGCGCCACCACTACCCCGCGCACAACACCACCTCGGCCCTGGCCCCATCACCCTCGTCCCTGTACACGGCGAGCAACTCCCCCCCGCTCACGACCCTGCAACTGCCCCCCACGCCCAACCTCCCAAGCCGCCGCCCGTTGCACACCCAAGAAACCGGCCCAACCCCAGCCCCAACCTCCACCCCCGGCAGGTGCGAAACCACCTCGTTTGGTGGTATTATGCGGTTATGTATGGTATTGGGGTCGAGGTCGGCTGGGGTTGGGGCTGAGGCCAGGGTGAGGTGGCCTACTGTGTGGCGGCGGAGGGCTGTCAGGTAGGCGCCGGAGTTCAGGGAGGCGGCGAGGTCGTGGATGAGGGTGCGCACGTAGGTGCCGCTTGAGCAGGAGATCTCGAAGGTTGCGGTGTCGGCGTCGGTGCCGGTGAGGGCGAGGGCTTGCACCGTTACGGGGCGGGGTTCGCGCTCTACTGTGAGCCCGCGGCGGTGGAGGTCGTAGAGGCGGGTCCCCGAGTGCTTGAGGGCCGAGGCCATCGGGGGGGTCTGGAGGAGGTCGCCGGTGAAGGCGGGCAGGGCGGAGCGGATGGCCTCTTCGTCGGGGGGCGGGGTGCCTAAAGGTGTTATCTCGCCCTCCGCGTCGAGGGTGTCCGAGACGGCGCCGAAGCGGGCTGTGGCCGTGTAGGTCTTGTCGAGGCCGGTCACGTAGCGGGAGAGCCGGGTAGCGCGCCCGATCAGGAGCACGAGGAGGCCGGAGGCGAGGGGGTCGAGGGTGCCTGTGTGCCCGATCTTGGTCTTTTCGGGCAAGAGGCGTTTGACCTCTGCCACCGCCCGGGCGCTCGTGATGCCGGGTGGTTTATCCAGCAGGAGGCCGCCCGATAGGGCCGCTTCGGTTATCGCCCGCCCCCGAGGTCCACGGGGGCTTGCTTCAGGATAGCGAGTAGCTCCTCGCGGGCTTCCCGGGGTCGGCGCGGGGTGGTGTAACCTGCGGCCAGGCGGTGGCCGCCGCCGCCGAAGCGGCGCGCGATCTCCCCGACATCCACGGTCTCCGAGCGCAGAGAGCCCTTAGTGCCGTGCGGCACCTCGCGCAGGTGGGCCACCACGTCGATACCCTCGACCGTGCGAAGCTGGTCTATGGACTCCTTGGAGTCGAGCTCCGTGGCCCCGGTCCGCTCGTAGTCCGAGTTCTCGACGGTCGAGATCAAAACCTCCCCGTAGCGCACCGCGTTGGCCAAGGAGACCCCCACAATCCTGAGCTGCTCGATGCTCCCGCGCCGGTTGATGCGCTCTGCGACCTCGGCCGGCACCACCCCGGCCCGCAAGAGATCGGCGACCAGCTCGTGCGCCCTTGGGGAGATGTTGCGGAAGGTGAAGCCGCCCGTGTCGGTCCTTATGCCCACGTAGAGGGCCTCGGCGGCGGGCTTCTCGAACGGCACGCAGAGCTCCGTGTACAGGCCGGCCACGATCTCCGCGCTGGCAGCGGCCCTCGGGTCGAGCAGGTTGAACTGCGCGTACAGGGGGTTGTCCTCGTGGTGGTCCAGGTTAAGGAGCGCCCCGGCTTCAGGCACCGGCACCCCCGCCCGGTCAGCCCTCGAGGTGTCGACGACCAGCAGATCGTGGTCGGGTGGAAGCTCGCGCAGGGCCTCGTCGGGCAACAGCCAGCGCAGGTACGCGGGAACCTCCTCGGCGTGGCAGAAGACCGCCTCGGCCCCCAGGGTGCGCATCAGGCGCACGAGGGCAGCCGAGGCGCCTATCGCGTCTCCGTCGGCGCCGACGTGGGTAGTCACCGCCACGCGGTCCAGGGTCTTGAGCAGGTTCGCCACCTCGCGGGTGGTGTTAGTGGTCCTCTGCATTGTCATCCGACTTTACCTCCCTCAAGGCGGCTTCTATCCTGGTAGCTTGGTCTACCACGGGGTCGGGCTCGAAGCGCAGCCGCGGCGTGCGCCTGAGGCGTGTCTGGATGCCTACGGCTGCCTGCACGCGGCCCGCGGCGCTCTGGAGGCCCTGGTGGGCAGCCTCCGCGTCCTCCCCGGCGAGGACGCTGTAGAAGACGGTGGCCTGCGCGAGGTCGGGGCTCACCCTGACGCCGGTGACGGTCACGAGGCCCTGGATGCGCGGGTCCGAGAGCGAGGCTACCTCTTCGCCGACGATCTCCTTGAGCTGGGACTCCACCTTGCGCGTGCGCCCGCTCACGGCGGTAGCCCCATCAAAGCTTCACGAACTCCTCGCGCCACTCGAGGATCGAGAGCTCCTCGTAGTTAAGTAGCGTGCGGCGCAGCTCCTCGCGCTTCTCTTCGGCGGCGCCCCTGGAGACCGCGGCGAGGGCGATCTCCACTGTGGCGCGCTGCCAGCGGTCCTGGTGGCCGGACTCGACCACCGAGACGTTCTTGCGGCGCAGGCGGTCCTTCAGGGAGCGCAAAGTCTGGCGCTTGTCCTTCAGGCTTGAGGCGAAGGGCAGCTCGATCTCGAGCCTTACGGCGCAGAACAAGGCCCGAAGTTACCTAGCAACCTCGACGGTCTCGAAGAACTCGAGGACGTCGCCTTCCTTGACGTCGTTGAAGTTCTCCACGCCGACGCCGCACTCGAAGCCCTCGCGCACCGAGCGGGCGTCGTCCCTGAAACGCTTCAGGGAGGCGATGTTGCCCTCGTAGACCACCGAGCCGTCGCGCACCACGCGTACGCGGTTGTTGCGGAAGATCTCGCCGGCCGTAACCATGCAGCCGGCGACCACGCCGACGTTGGGCACCCTGAAGATCTGGCGCACCTCGGCGGTGCCGGTCTCCCGTTCCTGTATCTCGGGGGCGAGCATCCCGCGCATGGCGGCCTCGATCTCCTCTAGCGCCTTGTAGATCACGTCGTAGGTCCGGATCTCGACCCCCTCACGCTCGGCCACCTGCTTGGCCGTGTTGGTAGGCCTCACGTTGAAGCCGAGCAGGATGCCGTCGCTCGCCGAGGCGAGCATGACGTCGGAGTCCGTGAGGGCGCCTACCCCGCTGCGCACGATATTGACCCGCACCTCCTCGGTCGAGAGCTTGGCGAGCGCCTCCTTGAGCGCCTCCACGGATCCCGCCACGTCCGCCTTGACGACGAGGTTGAGGTCCTGCGTCCCGCCCTCGCCCAAGAGCTCTTCGAGCGTCCGCCGGGCGCCGCCCTGGGCGAGCTCCTGACGACGAGTGGCCGCCTCGGCCTGCTGGGCCCGATCGCGGGCCAGCCGCTCGTGCTCCAAAACCTCGAAGCGGGTACCCGCCTCCGGGACCGCGGAGAGGCCCAAGATCTCCACCGGCGTCCCCGGCCCTGCGTCCTTTATGCGCTTGCCGGTGTAGTCGAGCATCGCGCGCACCCGGCCGTAGGCGGTCCCTGCCAGGACCGCATCGCCCTTGTTGAGCGTGCCGCGATTCAAGAGCAGCGTCGCCACGGGCCCGCGGCCGGGGTCGCGCTCGCCCTCGATCACGTACCCGCTCGCCGGCGCCTTGGGGTTGGCCTTCAGGTCCTCGAGCTCCGCCACGACCACGATGTTCTCGAGCAGCTCCTCGATACCCTCCCCGGTCTTGGCCGAGACCGGCACAGTGACCGTGTCGCCACCGTAGACCTCCGGCACTAGCCCGCGCTCCGAGAGTTCGCCCAAGACCCTGTCCTGGTTCGCGTTCGGCACGTCAATCTTGTTCAGCGCCACGATCAGCGGTACGCCGGCCGCGCGGGCGTGCTCTATGGCCTCCATCGTCTGGGGCATGATGCCGTCGTCGGCGGCGACGACGAGCACCACTATGTCCGTCACCTTCGCCCCGCGGGCGCGCATCTCCGTGAACGCCTCGTGGCCAGGGGTGTCGATAAAGCTGATCTTCCGCCCCTCTTCGCCGACAGCTACCTGGTAGGCGCCGATGTGCTGGGTTATGCCCCCCGCCTCCCCAGACTGCACGTTCGCCTGGCGGATGCGGTCGAGGAGGCTAGTCTTGCCGTGATCGACGTGGCCCATCACCGTTACCACTGGCGGCTTCTCGACTAGGTCCTCGGGCGCGTCGTCGGGCGCGATCTCGGCCGGAGCAGGCTCCTCGACGGCGCCGATCTCGACCCCTACCCCCAGCTCCTCGGCGACGAGCTCTATCTCCTCGGTGGAGAGGGTCTGGGTCAGGGTCTTCATCTCGCCGAGACCCATGAGCACCTTGATGATCTGGGTCGGGGGCACCCCGACGGCGTCGCCGAGGTCCTTGACGGTGGCCCCGGGCTCGACCCTGACGGCCTCGCTCTCCGGCGCCTCCTTCGCCCGATCCTCGCTCGGCGCCCGCTCGGGCTCCCTCTGCGGTGCTACCGGCGCGCTCGCGCGAGCCCCGCCGCGGTTTCTCGCGCTGGCGTCTATGACGACCCGCCGACGCTTTTTCTGAGAGCGGCCACCCTTCGGCCCCGAGACCGGTTCCTCGGCCGGCGCCGCCGCGATGGTGGCGTCGTGGCCCGAGCGCTCGGCCTCCTCCCTCGCCTCCCTGGCCTCCGCCTCCTGGGCCCCGGTGCGCCCGTTCGCACCAGCCCCGAAGACCCGCTCGTAATCCGGGTCATCGACAGAGGAGGAGTGGCTCTTGACTTGCACCCCCGCCTCGTTCAGGCGGCCTATGACCTCTTTGTTCTCCAGGTTCAGCTCCCTGGCGATCTCGTATACGCGCTTACTCATCCGATCCCCTACCCTCTACCATGCCCTCGAACTCCGCGGCCTGCGCCTGGTGCGACGGGATGCCGCAGAAGAGCGACCCAGGCAGCGCCATGTTCGCGCACCTGCGGCCGTTACTGAGGACCGCCCGGCAGCGATGCATCGTCGAGTCCTCGTCGGGCTCCCAGTCCTCTTCCTCGTCCTCGTACTCCGTCGCCTGGCTCTCAGGCTTTATGTCTATCTTCCAGTCCGTCAACTTCACTGCGAGCCTGGCGTTCTGGCCCTCGCGGCCGATCGCCAGCGAGAGCTGGTCGTCCGGCACGATCACCTCCGCCTGCCGCTCGTCCTCGTCCAGGTACACCTCGCGTACCCGCGCCGGGCTCAGGGCCTTCGCTATAAACCGCGCGGGCTCGGGGTCCCACTGGATTATGTCGATCTTCTCGTTCCTGAGCTCGGAGACCACGGCCCGCACCCGGCTCCCGCGCGGGCCCACGCACGCCCCTACCGGGTCGACCCCTGCCTGGTTCGACCACACGGCAACCTTCGAGCGCAGCCCGGCCTCCCTTGCGACCGCCCGGATCTCGACGAGGCCGTCGTAGATCTCGGGCACCTCGAGCTCGAACAGGTTCCTGAGAAGGCCCTCGTGACGCCGGCTCACTGTCAGGCTCGGTCCGCGTCCGCCCTCCCGGATCTCCAGCAAGTAAACCTTTAGCCGCTGCCCGTTCTCGTAGCGCTCGTTGGGCACCTGCTCGCTGGCCGGCAGGATAGCCTCGACCCTGCCGAGATCCACGAGCGTCATCCGCCTGTGGGCCTGCTGGACGATCCCGGTCACAACGTCGCCCATGCGCTCGCCGTACTCTTCCAAAAGCTGCTCGTTGTGCACCTCGTTAAGGCGCTGGTAGAACGTCTGGCGCATAACCTGGGCCGCGATGCGCGTGAAGTCGGCGGGCGTGATGTCCTCCCCGTCCCTCATAACCCGCAGGTCACCGGTCTCGGGGTCGAGGTCGACCCTCGCCTCCTCGTCTGCCCCCTCCCGGTTCAGGTAGGCGGCGAGCAAAGACTCCTCGAGGACGCCCTTGATCGTATCGAACGGGATACCCTTGTCCGTCTCTATCTCGCGCAGCGCGGATAACAATGCAGTATTCATCTGTATATGTCCTCCTTGAGGTTCGCGCGGGTGACGGAGCCGAACGGCAGCTCCACCTCCGCTCCCTCGGAGAGTTTTAGAACGAAGGCCTCTTCGCCGGCATGCTCGATGATGCCCGTAAAATTACGCCGGCCCTCGAGGGGCTCGCCGATCCGGACCTTCGCCTCGTGCCCCACAAAGCGCCTGAAGTGCTCGGGCTTGGTCAGCGGGCGCTCTATGCCAGGCGAAGAGACCTCGACTGGCCCGTCGTAACCTTCCTCGTCCAACGCCGGCGCGACGAGCGAGGCCACCCTGGAACAGAACTCGTGGTCGACCGGACCGTCCTCCCGGTCGACGAGCAGCGAAAACAGCCCCCCGGAAAACCGGGCTTCCACAAGCTCGGTCCCCTCAGGGAGCAGGCCCTCTACGACCCCCGCAAGCCTCTCTAATCTCGCCGTCTCTCTCACCTTTCCGAACGATAAAAAAAGCAACGGGTCCTAAGACCCCTTGCTTCCGTACAGCAGGTTCGATTATATCCCACAGTATCCAGGTTACAAGGAGGCCGAACCCGTGTTCGACGGCCCGCTCCCTCCCTAATATACCGCCTCTACGGATCCTTGCTCGATCACCAAGAGTAACCCAACCTCGCTTCGTTCAGTAGCTCGGCTTGCCCGATCGCAGATCCAGGCGGGACCACAATAAACACGCTCCCTACGAGCTTCGGAGAATAGGCGCGAGAAGAGGCCCAAAGCATACGTTTCCGCCAGGATCAGAGAGGGGTTTCGTGCCCGCATCCCGCGGGCTCACGCGTTATAGGCGGCGAGCAGTTCCCCTGCGGGTCCGGCGGAGAGCGGCGCCCAGAAATAGTATCCCTGGGCAAGCTCGCAGCCCATCTCCCGCAGCAACCCTAGCTGTTCCCCGT
>JADDPU010000442.1 GCA_016781725.1 Rubrobacter sp.
CCGGCAGCCTGCCCGCGGCCATGCTAACCGGCGTCGGCGTCGTCCTGATACTTAGAAACCTGCTCTAGAGAGCTGTAGAATGGCCCGAAGCCCAAGTCCGATTTCCGCCAGTAATATTGTTCTTGGGGTGGGAGAATCCTGGGCATGATCAGGAATTTCGAGCATCGCTATCGCGCGGTACGGAGCCGCGACGCCCGCTTCGACGGCTGGTTCTTCGTCGCGGTCACCTCGACGGGGATCTACTGCCGCCCGAGTTGCCCGGCCGTCACCCCCAAGCGCGCGAAGAAGCGCGTGGCGCCCACGACCCATCCGAGATCGCGCAACTTTATGTAGTGCCCCTACATTTTATGATCGGGGGCGTGGGCGCATGGCCACCGATACAGCCCCGTAGGGCAGCTATTCGCCGATCCTACTCACAACATCGGATGCGCACTTCAGAGACCACCCTTTCCAGGCAATGCGGTGAGCAGCTCACAAGCCGTAGGATCTATGTGGTCCCGACAGAAGCGGAGAACTCGGGCCTCGAAGCGTGTCAGGCAGGCTCGGCGAGCAGTTCGCCGAGTTGCTGATCTATCTGCGGCATGTAACCTTCCTCGAAACCGAACAGGCCCAGGTGCCCGGCCACGCTCTCGATGACACGCAGCTCGCTGCCCGGTACGAGCTTCTGCTCCGCCTCGCAGTCACGCACGGGGAAGAACATATCCTCGCTGATGGGCATGACGAAAGTCCTGGCCGTAACACGCCCAAGAGCCGCCGCGAGGTCCCCGCCGGTGTTCCGGCTGACATCCCCCCGCTGCCATTTCCACGCCATGCACAACAGGTCGTTGGGGTCCATCACCTGGAAGTAGGCGTCCATGAAGCCGATCTGGAAGTCGTCCGCGGAGGCGAAACCGAGCGGTCTCCATTGCTCCTGCTTCCAGAACTCCGTCGAGAACCCCATGACCGACCATATCCGCGCGTGCCGGGCTAGTCCCGCGCGCACGTCGGACGGGTCTTCGTACCAGCCATCGCTAAACCCAGGGTCGGAGGTGATGGCCTCGATGAGAGTCTCGGTGTAGATGAAGTCGTGCGGGGTGTTCTTCGCCGTACCGGCTATCGGGGCGGCCCGCTTGACCTTCTCCGGAAACCGGACGGCCCACTCGTAAGTCTGCTGCGCCCCCATCGAGCCGCCCGTAACGAGCTGTAGCTCCTCGATGCCGAACTGCTCGCGTAAGAGCTGCTCCTGCGCGCGGACGTCGTCTCCTATCCTGACGTGAGGGAACTGGGCCATCGCTTGCGGACCGTCTGTGTTGTGAGGCGAAGATGAGAGACCGTTGCCGATCTGGTTTATGACCACGATGAAATACTTCTCGGGGTTCAGCGCGTGCTCGGAACCGATGTAGACGTCCCGGAAGATCTGGTGCGTCCCCGAGTACCATGTCGTAACGAGGATCGCATTGTCTTTGGCGGCATTCAGCTCACCGAACGTGGTGTACGCGAGCTTGCAGTCCCGCAGCGTGTAGCCCTCTTCGAGCACGAAGTCGCCCAGGTCGAACATCTCGTAATCGCCGTGGAACTCCGGCGAATAGTAGGGGTTCTGGATCATTGCTCGGTCCTCCCTTGCTTCGGGCGACCCGCCCAGAAGCGGTAAGCCTATATTTCCCACCACGAGTATAATGCCAGCAGCCGGAACTCGGTGCATCCTCTGTATGGGCGAAATGCCGAGAGCAAAGTTTCCAGGCAGTTCGGTGAGCAGCTCACGTGCGCCCAATAGTTAGACAAGCGCCAGCTCGATCTTCGTCTCCTGTCCCGGCGTGGCGGTGAAGCAAAGTTCGGAATGCGCTGCACGCGAGTCCGCTCCGTGAGATCACCCGAGAGATAGCACCACCTCCCTGTTACCATCGGACAGTGCTGCGCGGAACACGACCACGGGGCTGTTGTCGATTGGAGAAGCATAAGAATGTCCGCTTCTACTCGACGGCGGCCACGGCGCAGCGGGAGGGTTTTCGCGCCTGCAAGCGTTGCAGGCCCGACACGGTACCGGGCTCGCCGGAGTGGGACGTGCGCGCCGACGCCGTAGGGCGCGCGATGCGGCTCATAGCCGACGGCGTCGTCGACAGGGAGGGTGTAGCCGGGCTCTCCCGCCGGCTCTCCTACACCGAGCGCCACCTCCACCGCCTGCTCGTGGCCGAGGTCGGGGCGGGCCCGCTCGCGCTCGCCCGCGCGCGCCGCGCCCACACCGCCAGACTACTCATAGAGACCACCGATCTGCCCATCTCCGAGGTCGCCTTCGCCGCCGGTTTCGCCAGCATCCGCCAGTTCAACGACACCGTCCGCGAGGTCTTCGCTGCCGCGCCTAAAGAGTTGCGGCGGGCTCGGGGAGAGAGGGGCGAGACCGGGCAGGGCGGTATCCTGTTGCGCCTCCCCTTCCGAAGGCCGTTCGAGGCCGCTGGTCTGATGCGCTTCCTGGGGGAGCGCGCGGTGGCCGGCGTCGAACACTTTGAAGGCGGGACCTACCGCAGGACCCTGCGCCTCTCGCACAGCGCGGGGACTGTCGCGCTCTCCGACGGCGGGGACCATGTCCGCTGCGTGCTGCGGCTCGAAGACCTACGAGATCTAGGTTCCGCGGTGCAGCGCTACCGCGGGCTTCTCGACCTCGACGCCGACCCGGTGGCCGTCGCCGAAGTACTCGGCGCCGACCCGCTCCTCGCGCCTGTCGTGCGGCGCTCGCCGGGGCGGCGCGTACCGGGGAGCGTGGATGGCGCCGAGCTCGCCGTCAGGGCGGTGCTCGGACAGCAAGTCTCCGTCGGCGCGGCCCGCACGCTCGCCGGCCGCCTCGTCACCCGTTGTGGCGAACCGCTCCCCGAGGCGCTGGCCGAACCCGACCGGGGGCTTACGCACCTCTTCCCGGGACCGGAGACCATCGCTCAGATCGGAGCTGCGGGCCTTGCCGTGCCGGAAGCTCGGCGCGAGGCGTTGCGGAGCCTGGCGGGCGCCCTGGCCGGTGGGGGGATCATGCTCGACCCCGGCTCCGACCGCGAGAAGACCTACCGTAAGCTGCTCTCGCTGCGCGGTGTGGGCCCGTGGACCGCCTCCTACGTCGCCATGAGGGCGCTCGGCGACCCCGACGCATTCCTGCCAGCGGACCTCGGCGTGCGCCGCGCCGTCCGCAGGCTCGGGGGTGCGGGTAACGTGGCAGGCGTGGCCGCGCTCGCCGAAGGCTGGAGGCCCTGGCGCGCCTACGCCGCGCAGCACCTGTGGGCCAGCCTCGAGGAGGCGGCCCCGAGAAAAGAACCTGCGAAGAGAGAGGTGGTGGTAGCGTGAAGGCGTACGTCGAGGAGATAGGGTCCCCCGCCGGTCCGCTCGCCTTTGCGGTGGACGAAGATGGGGCGTTGCTCTGGCTCCAGTTCACCGAGGGCGATTACGGGCGCACGGTCGATGAGGAGTTGGCGCGAGAGGGCTTCGAGGTCCGCAGAGACCCGAGCAAGACCGCCCGGGCGCGCGAGGAGCTGTCGCAGTACTCAGCCGGGGAGCGCCGGACCTTCGGGCTGCCGCTCGCGCTGAGAGGCTCCGATTGGCAGAAGGCCGTGTGGGAGGCGTTGATGCGCATCCCGTTCGGGGAGACCCGCAGCTACGGCGAGATCGCGGCGATGGTAGGGCGCCCGGGGGCGGCGCGGGCCGTGGGCCGGGCGAACTCGACAAATAGGCTCGCGCTCGTCGTCCCGTGCCACCGGGTTATCGGGGCGAACGGGACGCTTACCGGTTTCGCCGGGGGCCTCCACCTCAAGACCCGGCTGCTCGAACACGAGCGGCGGGTTCTCGCCGCCGACGGGGCGTAGGTCCCGTTGATCGCTTCGAGCACCGGCCGTGCGACCAGGGGCACGGCCTGTACGACGGCGCGATGGGCGATGCGGCCTTGACGTCCAGGGATCTCGCGGCCCTGATCCTGCTCGGCGCGCTCTGGGGGGCGTCGTTCCTTTTCATCCGGGTAGCCGTACCGGCTCTCGGTCCTTTCGCGCTGATGGAACTTCGGGTGGCGCTCGCCGCCCTGGTCCTCCTCGTCTACGGCTTCGCCATCGGACGGCTGCCCAAGCTGCGGGCCCACTGGAGGAGGTTCGCGGTCCTCGGCACCGTGAACTCGGCCATTCCCTTCTCGCTGATCGCCTTCGCGGAGATGGAGCTTACCGCCTCCCTCGCGGCGATCCTCAACTCCACTACCGTGCTGTTCACTGCCCTTGTGGCCGCTGTGTGGACCGGAGAGGCTCTGACCGTGGGCAAGGCGGCGGGGGTGGTGCTCGGCGTGGCCGGGGTGGCCGTGCTGGTTGGCTGGGATCCTCTGGTCCTAACCGGCGCGGTTCTACTCTCGATCGGGGCGATGCTCCTGGCCTCGCTCTCGTACGCGGTCGGCGCCACCTACGCGAAGCTGGCGTTCGCGGATCTCCCACCCCTGACGATGGCCGTCGGACAGCAGGCGGGGGCCGCGGTCCTCTTGCTCGCACCGGCGGCCGCTAGTTTCCCCGGAGCAGACCTCTCCTTCGCCGCGGGGCTCTCCGTTCTGGGGCTTGCCCTGCTCTCGACCGCGGTGGCGTACCTCCTCTACTTCCGCCTCATAGAGAACGTCGGCCCCACGAGCACCGTGACCGTCACTTTCCTAGTGCCCGTCTTCGGGCTGTTGTTCGGCGTTCTACTCCTGGATGAGCCTTTCGGACTCGGCACCCTGGCCGGACTCGGTCTCGTCCTGTTGAGCGTCGCCCTCGTTATCACTCGAGAATCGGGCTGAGGCGGTAGAATCCTCCGGTGAGCGAGAAGACGCAGACGAGATCTTTGAGGGCCCCGCGCAGGGTTCGGGCCTTTCTCGCCGCGAACAGCGGCCCTCCCGTGCTCCTGCTGGCCGCCAGCGAGGAGACGGCCGAGCGGTACGCCCGCGAGGCCGAGGTCTTCACCGACGGGGCCGTCGTCCACCTGCCGTCGCGCGGTGTGGCCTACGGCGACGTCTTCGAGCCGGCCGTAACCCGCGTCGGGCGGCGCCAGAGGGCTTTGCAGGCTCTTGCTTCGGCCCGCGTCGTCGTGGCTGGGCCGGTGGCCTTTATGGAGCGGACGCCGCTCTACGAGCCGCTCGAGCTCTCAGGCGGGACGGAGATAGAGCTCGACGGGACGCTGGAGCGGCTCGTCGGCCTTGGCTACGAGCGGGTCGACAGGGTCTCCCGGCCCGGGGAGTTCGCGGTGCGGGGAGGGATCGTCGACGTCTTCGCCAGCACCCGCCGCTCGCCCGTCAGGGTCGAGTGGTGGGGGGACGAGATCGAGAGCGTAAGGGCCGTCTCTTTGGCGACCCAGCGCGTCGTGCGCGAGCTCGAGGCCGTGACGCTCTACGCAGCCCGCGAGGGCGACCTGGCCGGCCTCGCCGCAACCGACGAAGACTCACCCGAAGAGGCCCGCCGCGGCGTGCGCGTCCCAGGCCTCGACCGGCTCCTCCTCGGCTTGAACCCGGTGGCCCCGCGCGAGATGCTGGCAGAGGGCGTCGAGGTCTGGCGCGAGGAGCCGCAGGAGGACGTGCCGGAAGATCTGGATGGGCTGGTCCTTGACCTCTACGATCGCAGGATTCCCGAGCCCGACGTCGAGTTCGCGCTGGGCGAGGAGGGGGAGTCGGTAGCGGCCCCGCCGGTCGCGGCGTTCTCGGAGACGCTGCGCGAGGCGGCCCGCAGGCTCGACGCGCTCGTCGAGGGCGGGCTCGCGGTCTTTGTCGCCTGCTCCTCGCAGGGCGAAGCCCGGCGGACGGTCTACGCGTTCGGGGAGATCAACCGCCAGATGCGCGAGGTCGGGAAGGTAGACGCCAACCTGCCGCCGGGCCTCTACGCTGTGCCCGGGGAGGTCGAGGAGGGGTTCACCTACCCAGATGGCGGCCTCGCGGTCTTCCGCAGGGACTCGCTCTTCGGCCGCCGGCGCGAGGCGCGTAGGCGCTCGGGGCGGGCGCTCGCCTCCTTCGCCGACCTGAAGGTCGGAGACCTGGTGGTTCACGCGATGCAGGGCATCGGGCGCTTCGAGGGGCTCGTGGCCAAGGAAGTCCTCGGGGCCACCCGCGACTACATGCAGGTCAGCTACCGGGGCGGCGACACCCTCTTCGTGCCCTACGAGCAGATGGAGCTCCTCCACAAGTACGTAGGCGGCGACGGGGCGAGGCTCGACAAGCTCGGCGGCGCGACGTGGGCGCAGGTCACGGACAGGGTACGAAGCCGGGTCAAGGCGCTCGCCGGTGAGCTCTTGCGGCTGCACGCGGAGAGGGCCTCGGCCCCGGGCTTCGCCTTCCCGCCCGACGGCGAGTGGGAGAGGGAGCTCGAGGAGGGCTTCCAGCACCAGGAGACCACCGACCAGGAGGCGGCGATAAACGCCGTCAAGGCGGACATGCAGAGGCCGCACCCGATGGACCGGCTGGTCTGCGGGGACGTGGGCTTCGGCAAGACCGAGGTCGCCGTGCGCGCTGCCTTCAAGGCGGCCCTGGCAGGCAAGCAGACCATGATGCTGGCTCCCACGACCATCCTCGTGCAGCAGCACGAGCGGACCTTCAAAGAGAGGCTCGGCTCTTATGCCGTAAGGGTGGAGAGCCTCTCGCGCTTTACGACGCCAGCCGACCGCAGGAGGATCCTCGCGGGCTTCGCCGCGGGCGAGGTGGACGTGCTAGTCGGCACCCACGCGCTGCTCGGGGCCGAGGTAAGCCCGAAGGATCTCGGGCTCGTCGTGGTCGACGAGGAGCAGCGCTTCGGGGTAAGGCACAAGGAGCGCATCAGGGAGTACAAGACGTCCGTTGACGTATTGACCCTGACGGCGACCCCGATCCCGCGCACCATGCAGATGGGCCTCGCCTCCTTGCGCGACATAAGCGTTATAGAGACGCCCCCGGCAGGACGCCGGAGCATCCTCACCCACGTAGGCCCCTACGACGAGGAGCTGGTGAAGCGGGCCATCGAGCGCGAGGTCGCCCGTGGGGGCCAGGTCTTCTTCGTCCACAACCGCGTCGAGAGCATAGACGAGGTAGCCCAGAGGCTGCGCGAGCTCATCCCGGATGTCAGCTTCGTGACCGCGCACGGGCAGATGCCCGAGCGCGCGCTCGAGGGTGTCATGCAGTACTTTCTCGACGGCAGGGCCGACGTGCTGGTGACGACTACCATCGTCGAGAGCGGGCTCGACGTGGCGACTGCCAACACCCTGATCGTGGACAGGGCCGACGCGATGGGGCTAGCCCAGCTCTACCAGCTGCGCGGCAGGATCGGGCGCTCAACCGAGCAGGCCTACGCCTACCTCTTCGCGCCTCTGGGGGCGACGGTCGAGTCGCAGAAGCGCCTCGAGGCGCTCATGGACTTCACCGAGCTCGGCAGCGGGTTCGCCATAGCTATGCGGGACCTCGAGATCCGGGGCGCCGGCAACCTGCTCGGCGCGGAGCAGTCGGGCCACATAGCCGCCGTCGGCTTCGAGATGTACCTGAGCCTCCTCGAGGAGGCGGTAGCCCTGGCCAAGGGCGCATCACCCGAGCGCCGCGAGGAGCGACCGGTTATCGTGGAGCTCACCCTCGACGCCTACCTGCCGCCCGAGTACGTGATGGACGAGATAGAACGCGTCGACCTCTACCGCAGGGCCTCGGGCACCGCATCCCTGGCCGAGGTCGACGATTTGGCGGAGGAGCTCGCCGACCGCTTCGGCGCGCTTCCCGAGCCTGCCCGCAACCTGCTCGGCCTCTCGCGCGTGAAGCTGCTGGCGCGAGGGGTGGGTGCCACCTCCGTAACCTACCGCTCCGGCAACCTCACAGTAACGGGCGTCACGGCCGAAGCGGCAGCCCCCGCCCTGA
>JADDPU010000356.1 GCA_016781725.1 Rubrobacter sp.
GCACGTATGCCCCCGGATTTTGATGCTCTCCTACTTCTGTGATCCCAAGAGCCCCTGGCAGCGCGGGACGAGCGAGAACACCAATAGGCTCTTGAGGCAGTACCTGCCCAGAAGGACCGACCTCTCGGTGTACGATCAAGCCGACCTCGACCTGATCGCGCTCAAGCTCAACACGAGGCCCCGCAAGACTTTAGGCTACGACACCCCGGCTGCTACACTGGCCAGGACCGTTGCGCTCACCGGTTGAACCCACCGCCGCTTTTTTCAAGAACTCCCTCTCTTGCTTGAGGGTCCTGACCTCCTGACGAAGCTTGCTCAGTTCCTCACGCTCTTCGGTGGTGAGCCCCTCTCGCTCGCCTTCGTCGACCTCGTGTTGCCTGATCCACCTCCTCAAGGACTCGCTGGCTATACCCAGCTCCTCTGCCGTCTTCGGGATCGACCGGCCCGAGGAGCGGTAGAGTTGTACGGCTTCCCTCTTGAACTCCGGCGGATAGTGCGGCGTTGGTCCCGGCACTCGGACTCCTTTCCGGGGACTCGTCGTCCCCACTTTAGAGTGTCCATCTTACCGGGGGAAGCCCAACTTCTCGTAAAGGTCCCGACCGACGGTGCCGACCACCACGTCTTCGCTCGTCAGCGCCGGGCTTCGCTCTTCGCGCACCTTCTCGAAAAAGGCTTCGAGGCCCTACCTAAAGTGGTACGCTTCCCGGGAGCCGAGAAGCCGCCGTTTTCGCGGGTTACAAGCGGCCGGATTGCGGGGGGTTTAGTTGGTACAGGGAAACGGAGCATCCGGAGGTCGGAGGCGGGTGGCGCTGTACTGTCGGGTCTCGACCTCCGACCAGGACAACGACCGCCAGGAGAGGGATCTGAGGGCGTATGCCGAGAGGGCTGGCTTTGAGGTCGTCGCCGTGTTCCGGGAGACGCTTTCGGGGATCCGGAAGGCGAAGGGCAAGCATCCCGTCGAGCGGAAGCGGGCGATGGCGATGGCCCAGGCCCGGGAGGTCGACGCGGTGCTCGTGACGGAGCTGACGCGGTGGGGGCGCTCGACTCAGGACCTGATGGACACCCTGGGGCAGCTCGCCTCCTGGGACGTCTCTCTGATCGCGCAGACGGGGCTCACCTTCGACCTCTCCACGCCGCAGGGGAAGCTGATCGCCAACCTGATGGCCTCGCTTGCGGAGTTCGAGCACGACCTCTTGCGCGAGCGGGTGAGGAGCGGGATCGCCGCGGCCAAGGCGCGGGGGCAAACGTTCGGCCGGAAGCAAGGCTACAGGCCCTCGGACAGGTACGCCCCGGAGGTAATGCAACTTTCGGAGACGGAGAAGCTTTCTCAGCGCGAGATAGCGAAGAGGCTCGGCATCTCGAAGACCACCGTCAATGAGATCCTGAAGAGGGAAAGCCGGACCGCGGGTACCCGTCCGAACGGGGCCGGAGCCGGGTCAGGTCGGGCAGACGGCGGCGGATCCTAACCGGCCCGCGTCGGCAGCCTCGCGCCGTCGCCCCGTGCGTACGCGCTCTTCGGGCTGCGCCCGCAGTGCCGGCACAGGGGATCGGGCTTGTCCCTTATGTCCTCCCACTCGCGTCGCCGCGCCCACTGGAAGCGCCCCCTGAGCCGCGCGTGCGGCTCGTGTAGTCCCGTGAACATGAAGAGGAAATCGTTCACCGCCTGGCTGGCGCCAAGCGCGTTGAGGGTGATGACGCTCGGCTCGTGGACGTCGGGATCGTCGACGTAGCGCTGGCGCTCGCGCTCCTCGGGGTCGAGGACCTCGCGGTTGAGCCGCGCCGGGGAGATCGCGCCACCGCACCATAAGCAGCCGGCGTCGGGCATGACCGGCCGGACGACCACCCTCACGTCGCCGACGTTACCGCTCTCGTCCACGGGCACCTTCGCGCCTATCTGGGCGCCTGGGATCAGGTACTGGTGGACGACCTGGTTGAAGAGGTGGCGGCTCCGCATGGTGTCCGTGGCGAGGAAGACGAAGTCGCAGTCGAGCAGCCGCCGGGCCACGTCCGGATCCG
>JADDPU010000435.1 GCA_016781725.1 Rubrobacter sp.
AAGCTTTGTGTGGTTCTCTATTCTCGGGGGAACTGCCCTGAACCTGGAGCTCGCCGGGACCGGCAATATCTCCGAGGCCGTGAACAACGGTCTTGAGAACGCCCTGTTCTCCACCCTGGGCCAGTTCCCGCTGGCCGCCGTCACCTCGATCATCGCGATGGTCCTGGTCGCGCTCTTCTTCGTCAGCGGGGCCGACGCTGCCTCGGTGGTGATGGGCATGCTCTCCTCCAGGGGCGACATACACCCGAGCAGGCCGGTCGTCATCATCTGGGGGTCGCTCACGGGCGCCGCCGCCGCGGTGGCCCTTCTGGCCGGCGGTCTCGAGGGTCTGCAGACGGTGGCCATCCTCTCCGCGGCACCGTTCGTGCTCGTCATGATCGGGCTGTGCGTCTCCGTCTTTAGAGCGCTGCGCAGCGAACCGATACCAGACAGGGTCCGCGAGCCAGCCGCCGCCCCCGAGCCGGACAGGGCGATCTCCCGCCCGCGAGGGGCCGCCGCACCGCAACAGATGAGCGCGGAGAACCCCGAGGAACGCGGGCAGTACCCGGGCTAGCCGAGACCTGCACGGCTCCGAAACCGTTCGGGCCATACTCGAGCGGGTAGCCCCGGCCCCCCGCTCGTCCTCTCGGCCAGGACCCGGATCGCCGCGGAGAAAAACGGCGTGCCCCGAGGCCGGCTCGGCCCCGTAGCCCGACCCCGTGCATCACCCCCGCCTCGAGGTCGCCCGGCGAGAAGCCGTAGCCTTGACTCGGGGATGAACGTATGTTACTAGTTTCGTGTATGAGAGAGCGTTGCGTTATACGCAACAAAATAGGTTGGGTATGCGTGCGTCGGCCGGCGGGAGGAAGTTACGGGTTCCTCGCCGGGGGCGAGGGGAGCCTTCTTTCTGGCGTGCGTGGCGGATGGAGGAGCGGCGGTGGAAGATAGGGCGAGCGTCGTGGTCATCGGGGCCGGCATCGTCGGTTGCAGTGCTGCCGAGCACCTCACCGATCTCGGCTGGCGGGACGTGGTGGTCTTGGATCAGGGGCCGCTGTTCGAGGCGGGCGGGTCGACCTCGCACGCGCCGGGGCTCGTCTTCCAGACCAACCCGTCGAAGACGATGACCGACCTGGCGCGCTACGGCGTCGAGCGGTACTCGGGGCTGGAGCTCGACGGCGAGCCTTGCTTCTACGGGGTAGGGAGCATCGAGGTTGCGGCGACGGGCGAGCGTTGGAAGGACTTGAAGAGGAAGCACGGGATCGCGACCTCCTGGGGGTTAGAGTCGGAGTTGCTCTCGCCCGAGGAGTGCGTCGAGAAGAGCCCGCTTTTGGACCCGGGCAGGATCCGGGGCGGTTTCTATGTACCCTCGGACGGGATCGCCAAGGGCGTCAGGGTGAGCGAGGCGATGGCCCGGAGGGCTAAAGAGCGCGGCGCGAAGTTCTACGGCGAGACCGAGGTAACGGGGATAGAGGTCGAGGGGGGACGCGTCAGGGCTGTCGTTACCTCGCGGGGCCGGATCGAGACCGAGAACGTGTTGAGCTGCGCCGGGATGTGGGGGCCGCGCATCGGGCGGATGGCGGGGGCCTTCGCGCCGCTGCTTACGCCGATGCAGCACCAGTACGCCTTGACCACGCCGGTCCCCGGGCTCGAGCCTGTCTCCGATGAGATCGACCACGTCATCCTCAGGCACCAGGACAACGCCATGTACTTCCGGCAGGTAGGGGAGCGGTACGGGATCGGCTCCTACAAGCACCGCTCGATGCCCGTCTCGCCCGACGGGATCCCGAGAAAACGCGAGCCGGGTCGGGAGATGCCCTCGATCATGGAGTTCACCCCCGAGGATTTCGAGGGCCCCTGGGAGGAGTCGCAGAGGTTGCTGCCGGCGCTGCGGGAGACGCGGATAGAGCGGGGCATAAACGGGCTCTTCTCCTTCACGCCTGATGGCGGGTCGCTGCTCGGCGAGTCGAGGGAGGTGCGCGGCTTCTGGATGGCTGAGGCCGTGTGGGTCACGCACGCGGCGGGTGCTGCCAGGGTGATAGCGGAGTGGATGACCGGCGGCGCCCCGAGCATCGACCCGAGCGCGATCGACGTCCACCGCTTCGACGCGTTCCAGAAGAGCCCCTCCTACGTGCTGGCCCGCAGCTCGCAGTCCTTCCAGGAGGTCTACGACATC
>JADDPU010000577.1:0-1357 GCA_016781725.1 Rubrobacter sp.
TCCAGGGCCTTGGCCTCCACGTTGCGGACCCCCTCCCGGGAGAGGTCCACGTGCTGGGCGACCTCGGCCAGCGCCCGGGGCCGCCCCCGGTCGAGCCCGTAGCTCAGAGCAGGATCTCCTGCTCCCGGAAATCGAGGCTCGAGAGCAGCTCGGCCACCTGGGCGGGGAGCATGGCGGCGAAGACCGGCTGGTCGGGGGCCTCGACGCTTGTGTCCTCGACGAGCTCACCGAGCTCGCCCTCTCCCGGCGCTTCCGACAGGGACGTTGGGTGGTGGACGAAGGGGAGAAGCTCCTCCACCCCGAGGGCGTCGGCCAGCTCGTCGCACTGTGGTGCCCGCCCGTGGCGGGCCTCGAAGCCTACGCCCTCGACGCCCCGACCCAGCCTCGGTGCTGGTCACGCTGACGCGCTTCATGGCCGAAGTCGGCATCGACGACCGCTTCGCCACCATCGTTCAGGCGTGGGTCGACCGGGCTGACGGCACCGCGCTCATCGTCAGCGCCGGGCACCCCCCGCCACTGCTCGTCCAGCCCGACGGCCGTGCCGAGTTCGTCGGGCTGAATGCCCTACCACCGACCGGGTGCGGCGACATCGACCACGACGTCGCCCGGAGTCGAACCCTGCGCGTGACCCTGCCGGTCGGGTCGACGCTGATCCTCTACACCGACGGACTCGTCTCCTCCTTGATGACGTTCAGGACGATCCCGCCGGCAAGGAAGGCGACGGCGATGCCGCCGGCTCCGATCCGACAGCTCGATGACGAGGCCGAGCAGCCAACCAGCCAGGACGGCGGCGACCAGCAGGGGCCGACCGGAACGTTCGGTACCTCCGCGCTTTGCTACTCGGTACTCATGATTCCGCAAACGTGCCCTTCTGCGCCCTGCGTCAGCAGTCAGCTGGGCGAGGAAGGCGTACGAGCTCCAAGACCCCGCGGCAGGAAGGCACAGATAGCAGAACGTCCTGAGATCACTCCTTGTGTCCGCTTGCGGGTCGGAGGAGTGGGCCGCCGAGCTGCCCACTCCGCCGTCAGCGTCCTGTCCGCTACTACGGCGAGCGCTTCGACCTAGGGCGAGCTCAGCCCGAACGCCCGGGGTGCGGAAGCGCACTCTCCGGGATGCCGTCGACGTAGGTGATGTGGTTTCTGCGGACGGCGGACACGGTGTCACCGGCTCGAGAGTCGTCGCCTCAACTCCAAAGGGCGCTACCTCACGCTGCAACCGTGCCGTACTTGCGCGAAGTAGTCACGCACCTGGGCTCGTTGCCGTCTTTGCGCAAACACGGCTTCCGAGGGGCTCGCCCTACCAGCTGCCGTCACTCGACTTCAAGATGAGGAAGGCGTCCCTCAGGGGGGCGACGAAA
>JADDPU010000577.1:1372-2136 GCA_016781725.1 Rubrobacter sp.
CGTGCGCCGCCTCGTACTCCTCAACGACTGCTCGGGGGATCCGCCCTCGAGAGCTTAGATCCGGATGTCCGTTGCTCCTGGCCCACTCCCGGATGTCCTGCAGCCGCTCACGGTCTGACACCCTTGGTGAAGGCCCGGGCTGGGCACTGCGCTCGGTTCTCGCTCGGGAGGCAGCCGATCGCCGACCACCACGACCGCTCCCTGCCCGGCGGGCGTGGCTGATCAACTCTTGCAGCTGATCCTGGACCAGCTCGCTGTGCTCCGCGCAGACGTCGATCTCGTAGTCGTACCCGTCGAATCCGAACTTGACCGTCTCGACGCCCTCGGTCTCGTCCTCGTGCAAGTCACAGGTCACGACGACTTGTACTTTCTGTGCCACTGACACTTCCTTTCCGTTGCCGAAGGGCGCAGGATAGCCGAGCAGGAGTCAGATTCGGCGGACCAGAGGAATCGCGAGGAAGCGATCCGAGAATGCGAGTGGAGAGGGCCCCGAGGCGACCGCTCTCCGAGCTAGCCCAACCGAGCACTGGGCAGGGCGGTAGCCTCGATGAATGGCGAAAGCGTTCGAGTACAAGGTGGTCGAGCTGCGTGAGGGCGTGATCGGGGGCAAGATGTCGGGCGACAAGCTCGAGAAGGTCCTCAACGAGCATGGCCGGCAGGGGTGGCAGCTCAAGTCCGTTACTGCCGTAGAGGTGAAGGGGCGCCTCGGTCCGGGTGGGGTCGAGGGAGTTCTCGTGACATTCGAACGGACGACGGACTGACCG
>JADDPU010000583.1:0-974 GCA_016781725.1 Rubrobacter sp.
ATGAGTGGCGGAATGATGGCCGGCGGGATGATCGGCATGTCTCTCATGCTGCTCTTCTGGGTTCTCGTCCTAGCCCTGATAGTCGCGGCGGTCGTGTGGGTCGTCAACCAAGCACGGCGCCACTAGGTTCCGAGGCGAAGAAGACCGGATGGCAGCAAGACGCAAAGACCCGAAGGAGGCTCGATGAACGATCAAAGGGCGAGGATGAACGTCCGGGGCATGACGTGTGGACACTGCGAGCTTAGCGTTGCTCGCGCCCTTCGCGACGCCGGGGCTGGCGAGCCCGCGGCGGACTTCCGAAGAGGGGAGGCGACCTTCGATATCTCGGCCGGGGTGGAGACACAAGCGCTGCAGGATGCTGTCCGGGAGGCGGGATACGAGCCGGGACAGGTCGAGCGGATCGGTCGGGAGCCCGCACGCGCTCGTACCGACGGCGCCGAGCATGACTACGACCTTGCCATCATTGGCTCCGGAGGCGGGGCCTTCGCCGCCGCCATCCGGGCCGTGGGACTCGGGGCTCGGGTGGCGATGATCGAGCGGGGCACGATCGGGGGCACGTGCGTCAACATCGGGTGCGTGCCGAGCAAGACGCTTCTTAGAGGCGCGGAGACCTACCATCGGGCCGGCCACCACCCCTTCGAGGGTGTCGAGACCAAGGCGAGCGCCATCGACTACGGAGAGATGGTCGCGCAGAAAGACGGGCTGGTAGATGCTTTGCGCAATGAGAAGTACGCAGACCTCGTGGGCGAGTACGGCTGGGAACTGATCGAGGGCGAGGCAAGCTTCGAGGACGAGAAGACCTTGCGCGTCGGTGAGAAGTCCATAAGGGCTGCCTCCTACCTTATAGCCACGGGCGCCCGGCCAGCCGTACCCGAGATCCCCGGTCTTGAAGAGGCCGGATACCTGACCAGCACGACCAACATGGAGCTCGATGAGGTGCCGGAGTCGTTACTCGTGATCGGGGCCGGCTACGT
>JADDPU010000583.1:1122-2151 GCA_016781725.1 Rubrobacter sp.
GGCGTCCAGATCGAGCGCGCCGAGAAGACGGAGGGCGGCAAGCGCCTCTACCTGACCGTGGACGGTGAGGAGAGGATTCTGGAAGGCGAGGAGATCCTCGTGGCAGCCGGTCAGAAACCCAACGTCGAGGAGCTCGGCCTGGAGCGCGCCGGGGTCGATCTCGACACGCGGGGCGCGGTGCGGGTGGATGAGCAACTCCAGACCACCAACCCCAAGGTGTGGGCCGCGGGCGACGTCACGCTCGGCCCCCAGTACGTCTACGTCGCCGCCCACGAAGGAGCGCTCGCGGTGGACAACGCGCTTTCCGGTGAGGGCAAGACCCTCGACTTCGGCGCGCTCCCCGGCGTGATCTTCTCCGACCCGCAGGTCGCCACCGTTGGCCTCACCGAGCAGAGAGCCCGCGAGGAGGGACGCGAGGTTGAGACCTCCGTCCTTCCCCTGGAGGCGGTTCCGCGAGCCCTGGTAAACCGCGACACTCTAGGAGTCATCAAGCTCGTCGCCGACGCGAACACCAACAGGCTCCTCGGCGCACACGTCGTCGCGGAGGGTGCCGGGGACGTGATCTACGCCGCCACGCTCGCGGTCAAGTTCGGCCTCACAATCTCCGACCTCGCCGACAACTTCGCGCCGTACCTGACGATGGCGGAAAGCCTCAAGCTCGCCGCCCAGACCTTTAGGCGCGACGTCTCCAAGCTCTCTTGCTGCGCGGCGTAGGCGATACGGAGGAGAAGGAGGAAAGGCATGAGCTACAGAGGGATCCGGATACCGGAGGAGTTGGGCAGGAGCGTGCAGAGGGCGGCGGGGGTCACTCCACGCAGCCACGAGACGCTCGGCGAGCTGGTCGAAGCCGTCGTGACCAGGCGGGGGGCTCCTCGGGTGGAGCATCTCGTCTCCGAGAAGCCGACCCGCCACGAGGTCGAGGCGGGCGGGGAGACGCTCTACACCCACTGCTTCCTCGACGCCCTCATGCTGCCGTTCGCCCTGCGCGGCGAGCCGGTCGAGGTACGCTCCGAGGCCCCCGAGGGCGGC
>JADDPU010000515.1 GCA_016781725.1 Rubrobacter sp.
GGCCGTGAGCTTCCTGGTCCGCATCAAGGAGCTCATAGAAGACCCCGAGTCGTTACTGCTCGAGGGGTAGAACACAGGACGGTCAGGGGCCCTTCGCGAAGGGCCCCTGGCCGTCTACCCGTAGACCTCGATTGCGGCGCGGATGCCGGAGGCCCGCGCCAAACGATGGTCTGTGGTGAGCAAGGGCGCGTCCAAGACCTCTGCGAGGGCTACGTAAACCGCGTCGTAGGCTGTCAGGTTCTCCCTCAGCTCCCAGATGCGAGCGGTGAGCGGAGCGTGCGGGTAACGGACCGCTTTCATCTCGTGGAGCAGTCCCAAGATGAGCCTGCTCTTCTCCTCAGACAGGTTCCCCCGAAGAGAGTGGCCTCGCAGCGCGTGGAGCACCTCTACGTCGAAGAGATGAGGGACGTGTACTTCCTCGACCCCTTTGAGCCTCTCCCGCACGCGGGCGGCGTTCGGCCGGTAGTTGAGGAACATCGTGACCGCTGCCGAAGCGTCAACGACTATCAAGCGACCCTACCCCGCGTCGCGCGGATCGTCGGCGTCTCTAATCCTGCGGATGGTGACCTCCGGCGGCTCGTCCACCTCGGTGGGCTCCAGCTTCGCCACCCGTTCGAGCCACTCCTTCATCGTCGGCTTGCTCGCGACCTGCTCTATCTCCGAGAGCAGGTAGTCCGAGAGCGTCATGCCAGCCTTCGCCGCCCGAACCTTGAGCGTCCGATGGAGATCATCGGGCACGTTGCGGATCTGGATCATCTTCGGCATGTGAACAAGAGTAACACATGTTCAGCGCATGCAAGGTGGCTGAGCCGGCCGGTCCGGCGGGGTGGCGCAGGGGCTACAATGGAGGGCGCGGAAGGACAGCCATCGAGGAGGGTCACCTTGGATCTCAGGTCCGTGCAGCGGCCGTTGAAGGAGAAGTACCGCAGCGAGCCAGGCTCGTCCCGGATAACGCTGGAGGCGAAGGCGAGCCAGCAGGACACCCCGATCTCCTGCTCCGTGGACATAGGCCGCGCGGTCTACGAGGCCGAGGCCCACGCGGGCGTAGGAGGGACGGGCGCCGCCGCCTGCTCGGGAGACCTCCTGCTCGGGGCTCTCGCGGCCTGCGCCCAGGTCACCTGTCAGATGGTCGCCGAGGCGATGGGGATAGAGGCCGAGCGCATCGAGGTCAAGGTAGAGGGGGAGATGGACCTCGCGGGGACGCTCGGTATCTCCAAGGAGACGCCGGTCGGGTTTGAGAGCATCAGGACCACCTTCGAGGTCGAGGCGCCCGAAGCCACTGAGGAAGAGCTTGAAAATCTGCGTCGCAAGACCGAGCAGTACTGCGTCGTCTTCCAGACGCTGGTCAGTCCGCCACGGCTCGAGACGGAGTGGGCGTAACGAGAAGCGCCGGTATCTACATAAGTGCTTCGCTGCAGATAATACGGGGCGTGTCGTCTTCTCCGCGGACAGCCTCTCGATGTGAGGGCATCTCGTACATCCTGTAGCGAGAGTAGAGCCCTTCCAGCTCCTGTAGCAACTCGTCGCCCTTGACGCCCTGCCTCTGTAGCTGGTTCAGACGGCGCTCGACGACGCCGACGAGCGGGCCGCCAAAGGGGCGTTCCAGGGCGTTTATCCTCTCGCGCAGGGCTGCGTCCTCCGTTCCGGCGAACAACACTTGTAGCTCGCGGCGGACGTAGCGCTGCCCCCGATTTCTGGAACGTCGGTTCTCGCGCTCGGCCCGCCGATCCCGGACCTCGCGCTCGAACCTCTCTTTCACACGCATCACGGCTTGGTTGTAGCCGGCAGGCAGAGGGACGCCCGACTCCGTGCGCTCGCAGGCGATAGCCTTCAGGACATGTCGGAGGTCTCTGGACATCACCTCACCGTCCTCAGCTAGCAGATAGAGCTGCCGATAATTACCGGCCTGGCAGAAGACGTACAAACCTTTCTCTTTCGAGTGCTTCCCGGTGCGGATGCCGTCGCGCAGGGAGGCTATGCGCTCGAACTCCTTTGGGTCCTCGTCGCGGAGTTGGCGAAAGAGCTCTACAGCTTCGCCGAGGTCGCTGAAGTCCTCTTCGTCCTCCTCGTAGCCCTCGAACTTGGTCTCGTCCCTCTCATAGATGGCGTACATGGCTTCCTCATTTAGCTTCTCGCCAGGCTCCAGGATGGCGGCGTCCTCGCCGATGGTGGCCTGTATCTCCCTTATGCGTTCGCGGAGTATCTCCCCGAGGCCGAGGTTCTCCTCGATGCCCGTCTCCGGGAGGAAGTTGAAGCCGAAGATCTCACCGTGTTCGCTCCCTATACGGTCGATGCGTCCGAAGCGCTGAATCAGGCGCACGGGGTTCCAGTGCAGATCGTAGTTGATGATCTTGTCGCAGTCCTGCATGTTTAAACCCTCGGCGAGCACGTCCGTCGCTATGAGCATCGAGAGCTCTGACTCGCCGGGTTGGAACCGATATTCGGGGTTTGCTTTCGGGGCGAAGCGGCCGACCGCGCGGACCTTGCTCTTGTCGCCGCTGAAGATCACGTCCACGTCGTCCCTCTTCCCACCGGGGTTGAGGTTCTCGTGGAGGTAGCGCGCCGTGTCCGCGTACTGCGTGAAGACGAGACGCTTGCCGCTCCTCAGAGGCTCTTCCGTGAGCTTTTGCTTGAGTCGCTGGAGCTTGGCATCGTTCTCGGGCCTTATCGGCTCGACGAGGCTCAAGATCTTCTCCAGGAGCAGCAGGTCGCGCCGGATGTGCTCCTTGAGAAGGTCGAGCCGGAAGTCCTCGGCGGCGTACCTTCCCGAGACGGCGCGCAGGGCGTCGACCACCTGCGTCTCTTCGTCCGGGTCGCTCTCGATGAGGATGCTCTCGGCCTCCTCGCCCGCCGGTACTATCCCTTCTTCGAGCGCCGCGAGAAAAGACCTGTGAGCGCGCAAGAGGCGCCGAACCGTCTCCCTGAAGGCGTAGACACTGGACTCGAAGCGCTTGAAGAGGAGAACCCTTATTAGGCCGCGCAGGTTGAAGCCAGCCCGCCGCAGGGTCACGTAGGGCTCCTGGTCACGTTTGGCGGGGAGCACGTACCTCCACAGACCGTAGCGGGCGTAGGTGAGCTCGTCTTCGGGGGCCTCTGCTCCCGGCTCCCGGGGCTTGCCCAGGTAGCCGCGCAGCTCGTCGTAGAGCCCGGCGTAGGCGGCCTCGATGCTATAACTGACGGTCTCCAGGCGACGTTTGGGGAAGAACTGACGGCGGCCGTCCACCAGCACGTACGCGCTCTTCTTGCCGCTGAGGTACTCGTCGAAGCGGGACGGGTCCACGGGCTTCCCCGTCTCTGCGTCGCGCCCGTACCAGCGCAGGATATGGTTGCGGGTGCGCCTGAGGAGGATGTTGCCCAGAAGCTCGGGCAGGTCGCGCTCGCCCTTCTCGACCAGCCGGAAAAACTCGCGCAGGTTCGGCGGGTCTATCGGCAGGTCGGTCGCGTCGTCCTGGTGGAAGAGTTTGATCTGGTTGTAGATATCCCACGCGCTCTTGTTGCGCGGCGTGGCGGTGAGAAAACAACACTTCTTCCCGGAACTGAGGAACTCCTCCAGCAGCCGGTAACGTTGGATGTCTCTGTTGCGGAAGTTGTGGCTTTCGTCCACGAGCACGAAGTCCCGGTCGCGGTAGCGCACGTCGTCCAGGAGTGAGCCCGTCGCCCCCTCGCCGCCCTCGCGCAACATGCTCATCGAGAGCACGCGGGCGTTGAGGTGGTAGACCTCGTTGTAGCGCTCCCACATCTCCACGAGCGGCTTCGGACAGACGATGAGTGGCCGCGCCCGCTCCGTCCTCTCGAAGTAGCCCACGATGGCCGTCCCGATGTAGCTCTTGCCGAGGCCCACGACGTCCGAGACGAACGCGCCGCCGCGCTGCTCGATCATGCCGACCGCCTGCCGGAACGCGACCCGCTGGAAGTCCGCAAGCTGCCCCGTGATATCTGTGTCCACGACGCGCGCTCTCTCTTCGCCCTTCAGCCTGTCCCCGACGAGCGCATACAGCGTCTTCATGTACACGTCGTACGGGCTGGTGGGGGCCATGGCCCAGGACCGCTTCATCTCCTCCATCAGGGACTCGTCGAAGTCCTCGGCCTCGTCCCACAACTCCTCGAACCACTCCCCCAGCTCCGCATGGTTCTCGTTGCCGGACACGATCACGTTCAGCTCGGTGTTGTGCGAGATCCCGGCTAGCGTGAAGTTCGACGACCCGACCACCGCTATGCCCTTCTCGTAGCGCCCGTCGGGCTCGTAATCGAAGATGTAGGCCTTGGAGTGCAGCCGACCCCTCGTGTACACCCGAACCTTCAGGTGGCCCTCCTCGATCAGACGCACCAGCGTCTTGACCAGCCTCTCTCCCTCGTCGGTCTGGTCCATGACCTCAAGGGAGTCGCCCACCTCTCGCGCCGCCAGGCCCGCCACCCGCCGGGCCTCCGCGCCCTTCTGGTAGAGCTGCGCCTCGGCGACCCCGGCGACCGTCTCCAGCCGCCGGTAGCCCTCGGCCATCTGCTCTATCGTCTCGCGGTTCGAGGTGTTGCCGATAAGGAGCCGCAGCTCCTTCACGTCTTCGAGCTTGTCCTGCACCGCCGTAAGCCCGGAGACGAAAAAGTACCCCACCGCGAACCGGGCGCTCTCGGTGGAGTCCAGGATACGGCCGATGGTGTCCACCAGCTTCTCCCGGCGGTTGTCCACGATGTCGCTCACCGGCTCACCCCCTCGGCTCCAACAACAGGTTGATGCCCCGTAAGATCTCCTGGACTCTCTCCGTTGAGAGGGTCCCGATCCTGGCCCGCAACCTGCGCTTGTCTACGGCCGCCATCTGCGACACGTTCACTATGCTCTGCTCCGGCAGTCCGGCCTCCCCCGGAAACAGCAGGACGTTACCGGGGTCTCCGGCCCGGCGGAGGTTCGTGGTCAAGGCGCATGTGACTACCGTCCTTATGCGGCTCCGGTTGAAAGCGTTATTTTGAACGACGACGTACGGGCGCATGTAACCCGGCGAAGAGCCAGCCGGTTCGATGTCCGCCCAGAACACGTCCCCCTGGGTTATTCCCCCTTCGGCCGCCACTCATTACCTGTCTCTTCGAGAAGACGCGCCTGGTAAGCCCAAAGGCGGTCCAGGTGCTCCTGCTCTTCCTCATCGAGCCCGTCGGCGTGCGCCTCGTTCAACCTCCGCACGAGGTCCTCGTCTTCTCGCTCCCGGATGTACGCCGCAACGGCCTTCGCGAACAACTGGCTGCGGGAGACCCCCAGCTTCTCGGCCCACACCTCCGCCTCTCGAAATAAAGATTCGTCCAGCGAGATCGCCGTCTTCACGTGCGCCATGTTTTACCTCCCTTCATACCGATAGTATAACAACGCCGATCTCTGGCCGAGGGGCTCGTTTCTGGAGAGCGTGGGTCCCGAGCGGTGCGTTTGTGCCGAAAGGCCGGGACCGAACGAGTGGCTGCGGAGCGACCATCCCGATTTCCCGGTCCTTACAGCGCGGCTACCAGCGCGTCTGACTCAGCCTTTCTTTGCGGCCGCAAAGCCCCCGGCTTCAACTTTGAGCCAGGGGCTCTATCTCTTGCCAATCGCGGGTCTTTACGAAACGGGAGAGGTATCGGGGATTCATGGTGGCGACGACTACCTCGTCTTCGTTGTCGGCGAACTCCAGCACTTGCGCGGCGAGGATCACGTCTATGTCCAGCGCCCTTTCGGAGGCGGTCGGCAGACCCCGCTTGCGAGCTTCGGCCCATAACCGGGCAGCCCTGAGCATCACACCGGTGGTGAGCGGCGCGTAGCCGATCGCTTCCTTTAAAGCGTCCAGATGTCGTATGCTCCCAAGGCTCTCCAGGTGCAGCAGCTTGCGCCGGTGTTCGTAGTCCGCAATCTCCGGCAACACCGCCAGCGATCCCTCGTCGAGGAGGGTCAGGAGCCGCCGTCGGGCTTCCTCACGGCGCTCGTCTCTTGGGTGGGTGATCAGGGAGAGCGGGCCGGTATCCAGGAAGACCGCAGTCGGCAATTACGACTCTTCGGCGAACAGTCTTCTCGCGGCGCCCTCACGTTCTCGCTCTTCGTCGAGAGCACCCCGGATTTCTTCCCATGAAGGCTCGTCGTCGTAGAGACCCTCGGCCTCCTCTTTGGCCCACCGCGCGAACAAAGCCCTCAACCTTTCCGTAGCCTCCGGTCCGGTCTTCGCCATCTCTTCCGTCTGCTTGCCCATCCCGCCACCTCCTACAGTCGGAAACGCGGCCTCGTTTATTCTACAACCCGTCTTCCGGCGACAGCATCTTCTCCAACTCGTCGGCGAGGGAAGGGAGTTCGTTGGCGACGTAGACGAGATCATCCTTCGGCATACTGTATTTCGGCCTCCGCCGGCACCCCGTCCTGAATCCGGTGGTTCAGGGCCTTGAAGGTCACGAAGTCCGGTTTCGCGCCCCCGATCAGACCGGAGAACTCTTGCTCGATCTCGAACAGTCGGATGAAGCCCGGGACGTACCCGGGCTCGAACTCCACCAGCACGTCCACGTCGCTCTCCGGGCTGAAGTCTTCTCGCAAGGCGGAACCGAAGAAGGACAGCCTCAGGATGTGGTGCCGCCGGCAGAACTCGGCGAGTTGGTCTGGAGAAATCGCGATCTTACTCATCCGATCCCGCCTCGCTCTACGAACATTAGTCCATCACCAGATATCATACAGCGCCCGTACGGCTTCATATGGGTACAGCGGGCAGCCCGGTACGACGCCGCAGTCTAGTTTTGGAAACGGCTTACCTTCGTCCGGCCTGCCCTCGTTCAGCGCCTTCTCGACAGCGCCGCCACCCGCCCGTCTATCTCCGCCTCCCACTCCTCGCAGCCCACACCCCTCGCGTTCCAGACACTTCTGTACGACTTCTGCGGTGGCTTCGCGGTCGACGGCGGGGCGTTGGGGATGGGGAGTTCCATGCGCTTGCTACCGGTCGCTCGGAAGCAACCGGAAAGGGCGTCCTCCAGGTCCACGCCACACACGAAAGTGTCTCTCGTCGGTAGTAAGGATCTCGGTGGTATCGAGGCGTTCTGCGAGGACGACGTTGGAGGCGTCGGCAAGCCCCACGCCCAGGTCGGCGTACCGGCGCATCACTTCGACGGCCCGCGCCATGTCTCCGGCCTGAAACGGCTCCAAACGGTAGCGCCGCGGGCTACGTCTTCGAGTATTTCGACGGCCCGGTCCGGGCGGCCGAGCCTGACCGAGACGAGGTAGTCCACCTCGGCCAGGATGAAAGGAGAGATGACGAGGCGTTCACCGGCAGCGCGCAGTTCGTCGAGCAGAGATCTCGTAGCCTCGTGGACGCGCGAGCCACGGTCCACCTCGGAGATCAAACCTCCCGTGTCGACGATTATCACCGTTCGCCGAAGCCGGCGAGCTCGTCTTCCACTCTCTCGGCGAAGGTGGAGTCGCCGCTATCGAAGAGCGGGTAGCGGGGCCAGGGACGCTCCCCTTCTGCTCCTCCGTCGTCGCGCAAGTAGCGGCCAACCGCCTCTTCTATGATCTCTTCTTCTCTGCGGCCTTCCTCCGCGGCGCGTCGGCGGACCATCTCCAGGAGCGCGCGATCTATCTTCGTCTCCGTCTTCTCTGTCATCGCCCCTTCGCCTCCTCAGCACACCGAACGAATGATCGCGCTGATTCTACAACCCGTACAGTGCCGCCACCCGCCCGTCTATCTCCGCCTCCCACTCCTCGATAGATGCACAGGATAATTGAACAGACGGCCGCCTCTTGTGGC
>JADDPU010000079.1 GCA_016781725.1 Rubrobacter sp.
CGACAGGATAGACCGCCTGATACCCCCTCGGATGTGGGAGGAGCTGGGCTGGACAGACGAGGACGAGTAGAGCGATGATGGCGGAAAAAGGACCGTCGCGTTACTTCTAACCACCTGCGAAGCGGGACCCGTGGCCACGGGGGCGTTCCCGTTGCCCGGCCTTGCTCGCCTCCTTTAGCCTCTCGGCCGCCGCCAACGCCTCGGGCTCCAGGCGGTCGAACTCCTCGGCCATCTCGGCGGGGACTGCGTGGCGAAAGCGGGCGTGGAGGTAGATCTCCCCCAGCCGCGCCACCCCCGGCTCGTCCAACCGCTCCGCCACCCCCCGCGCGTACTCCTCCGGCGTCTCGTGCTCCTCGCGCGTAATACCCGCCTCCTCGAAGGCAGCCGTTAGCGCCTTGTAACGACTGTAGAGCCGGATATCCGAGACC
The DNA here is from genome assembly GCA_016781725.1 of Rubrobacter sp. Classification (GTDB taxonomy): domain Bacteria; phylum Actinomycetota; class Rubrobacteria; order Rubrobacterales; family Rubrobacteraceae; genus Rubrobacter_D. The sequence continues at coordinate 429 of JADDPU010000079.1, forward strand.
TCGACTGGGTGTTTGGGTTCGGATCTGCGACGTTTTCTGGCAACGTACCTGCGCCCGTAGACGAAGAGTAGCGCCGCTCCGCTAAGGAGGAGCCCGGTGACGACGATACTCACCGGGTCGAGGCTGGCGACGCCGCGCACGAGGGAGCCCACGGGTTTGAGGGCGGGAGCTAAGGCCTCGCCGGCCTTGGCCGCCACGAAAGCCAGGGCCTTACTCCCCTGCAGGCTGCTCTGCTCCCTGTACGCCCAAGGGGTCGAGTCGTCTCCGGGGGTAGGGTCGAAGGCGCTCCACCCGTAGCCGGGGAAGTACAACTCGACCCACGAGTGGGCGTCAGAAGCCTTGACCTCGTAGAGGCCGGTGAACGGGTTGTACTCGCCGGGCGCGTAGCCGGTCGAGATCCTGGCCGGTATCCCGAGAGAGCGGGCCATCACCGCCATGGCGGAGCTGAACTGCTCGCAGTAGCCGCGCCGCTCCTCGAAGAGGAAGTACTCGACGGCGTCCATCTCCTCCCGCTGCGGCGGGATGGAGAGGTCGTAGGGGTAGCTGGTCTTCAGGTGCTCCTGGAGTGCTAAGGGCGGCATCGTAGGGGTTCGCGCTGTCCTCGGTAAGCTCCCGCGCCAGAGCTCGCGTGCGCTCCTGGCCCTTCGCGGGGAGCTGCAGGTACTTGTCGGTGATCTCTTGCGGATAGTTCGTGCCGGCCCGTCGCAGCTGGTCCGGGGGGATGTTCGGGACCTGCGAGATCACGGAGTAGGTCGTGCCTTCGGCGATCTCCAGCGGGGCGCGCAAAGAGTTGTACCGGTCGATCTCGACGCCACCCATCGGGAAGAACAGCGTCTCGGGGCGGTAGGCCCCGAAGATGACGTTCGATGAGTCTTTCTCCACGTAGAAGGTCTGGGCCACCAGCCTCGCTGGGCCCTGCTGGGGCTCCGCGCCGCGGGCGCCGGATAGGTCGTAGTGGGGGTCGGTAGCGGTAAGCTCCTCGGTCGCGTCGTTGGAGATCTCCCACCCTTTGCCGTTGTACTCGTCGAAGACCACGCCGCGGTAGGGTACCGGCTCCTGGCTCTTGACCTTCATGACGACCTCGTCCGAGAGCATCCCCCGCGAGCGCAGGTCCATGTAGGGGTTGAAACCATGATAGGAGTCGGGGGAGATGGCGGCTGGGGGTCGGGAGAACGGGTCTCCCTGAAGCTGCTCGTAGTACGGGTTCTGGACGCCTCCCAAAAAGTCGCCCTGTAGGTTTTGGAACGCCGAGGTCGGCATCATCGTCAGGTTCATCCCCTGCCTCTGCGGCAAGACCGAGAGACAGAGGAAGCCGATCGCCACCACCGCGAGGGTGTAGGGGATCACCACCCCCCGGACGAGCCCCCGGCTCGTCATCGCCGCCACGCCCGCCTTCTCCCTGGCCTCCGAGAGGTGCATCTGGGTTATGGCGCCCGAGGCGCACACCAGGAAGGCGAGCACGAAGAGACCGTACCAGAGGTTCGTCGAGAGCACGGCGCCCACCGCTATCAGGATCAGGCCGCTCAAGAGCGAGTAGGCGAGGTCCTTGCGCGCGGGGAGGTCGAAGGCGTGTATGACCTGGACCCACAGAAAGAGCCTCGCCAGCGGTACCCGCGTGTCGTAGAGCGACGAGAGCACCTCCCGAAAGAACGCAGCCAGGAGCGCCAGGGCGGCGAAGGCGAGCATGATCTT
>JADDPU010000110.1 GCA_016781725.1 Rubrobacter sp.
AATCGCCCCTGCGGACGGCCGCGAGTTCTTCGGATGCCAGACGCAAGATCCGGCCGTCGTAGAGCCTGCTCCCCAATCTCTCTCTCCATGTATTCGTTATACTGATAGAATCGTGTATCAGTAACACCGATGGATGTGCTAGAGTGCGCGGTATCGGGAGGCTGCTCTACCGAGGAGGCCGGCGGATGGCTGAAGACAGGGGCTACACGTGGTTCGGGGAGGTCTTGCACGGGCTGCTGCGGTCCCGCGGGTCGAGCCAGTCGGCGTTCGCCCGGGAGGCGCAGGAGTACGGGCACGACTACCGGCAGAACTCCGTCTCGAACTGGATGCGGGGGGTACACGCGGCACCGACGGACCTGCCGTGGCTGCTGGACAGGATGTACGGGCTCTCGGACGAGGAGTGGCTGGAGGTCGGGGTGGCCTACGCCTACGGTCAGAAGCTCTCGCGGGAGGACCTGGAAGACGTCAGGAGGTTCAGGGAGTTCTATAGCCGAGTGCCCGCGTCCGGCGGCGGAACCGCATGGCGGTGCTGACCAGAAGCCCTCTTGCTAACCATGTGAGACCTTCCACACTACCGCTTACCGGGTACCCAGTATCTCCTGCCAGTCGTCTCGCCGGGGCCTGACGCCGAACTCTCGGATCGCCATCAGCAGCACGTCTTCGAGCTCGACGCGGCCGGTGGGGATGTGTGCTTTCTGGAGCTCTTCGCGGCTAACCCCAGAGCCGGCGCCGAGATGCAGGTGCGGGAAGTCTATGGGGCTCCTGCGTCCGGGGTGCCAGTGGTAGGCGACGATCTCCGGACCTTCCGACTCTCTCAGGGCATAGTAGTAGCCGAAGGGTGAGACCGTCCACGGTGCCTGCCCGGCCGGCTCCGAGACCCGGGCGAAGACCTGAACAGAGAGCGAGAGGTCCGCGCCCGGTAACCTCACGGCCTCCTCGGGGCCGAGTACCAGGCGATGTTCGGACCCGGGCCGGTAACCTTGCATGCTACCTACCAGGATGACCGAAGACGTGACGCAGGAGACGGCCCTTTGGAGGGAGGAGCGGTAGCTCTGTACGGCCTGATAAGGGTTGCGGCCCTGGCCCACGCCGGCGCTCGCCCTACCGGGCGAAGTCCATGAGCATCCCGAGCTCCATGACCTCCGGCGGGTTCTTCGTGCGGTCGTCCGGGTCATCGTAGTAGCCGGCGTCCCAGCGGCGCATGAACTCCTCGCCGGAGATCCCCAGCTTGCGCCGCACGGCGCGGTCGAACATCTCTCGGCCTTCTTCCTGGGAGATCTCGCGGATCTGGTTCTCTGCTGTCTCGGCTCGCTCTGCCATGGCAACCTTCTTTCTCCGTACCTGTTCAGTATAGCGCAGGCGGGCAAAGCCCCGAACCGGCGAGGGCTCTCCCCGGAGATTGCACCAGGGGAATACCATTTTGATCGGTTATACTGATAGTATGTTTCTGGTGGTGGCCCGTTGGCGCGTTTCGTCGGCGGAGCAGAGGAGGAGTGGCGTGACGAAGAGGCGCGGCAACGGGGAGGGGTCGATCTCCCGACACCCGAAGAGGAACTTGTGGATGGCCCGCTACACGGTGGAGACGCCGGCGGGGACGAAGCGCAGGACCGTCTACGGCAAGACGCGGGCGGAGGTGCGGGATAAGCTGGCGAAGGCGCTGGCGGACCGGGCGGACGGGATCGTCTTCGACGACGAGAACACGACCGTCGAGGAGTACCTCGAAGGGTGGCTCAAGGGATCCGTGCGCGGCTCCGTGCGGGACAGTACCTACGACTGCTACAAGATCATTTGCCGCAAGCACATCACGTCGGTCCTCGGCGGGCTCAAGCTCTCGAAGCTAACGGCGATGCACGTACAGCGTTTCTACCGCGACCGGCTGGACACGGGGCTCGCCCCGGCCACGGTCCACAAGTGCCACACGGTGCTGCACAAGGCCCTCAAGCAGGCCGTCGAGTGGACCCTGGTGCCGCGCAACGTCGCCGACGCCGTGAAAGCCCCGCGGCCGGCGCCGAGGAAGGAGATGCACCCGCTCTCCCCCGAAGAGGCGCCGGCTGCTCGAAGCCGCGCGCGGCGACCGGCTCGAAGCCCTCTACGTGCTTGCCGTCTCCACCGGGATGAGGGAGGGCGAACTGCTGGG
>JADDPU010000278.1 GCA_016781725.1 Rubrobacter sp.
ACATTCTATTCAAAAGTAGAGACTAGGAGGCATACATTATGACCGTTCATCCTTCCCGCACGGCCCTGATAACCGGCGCCTCCCGCGGCCTGGGTCTCGCGCTGGCCCGGAGGCTGGCGAGAGACGGCTGGACGCTCGTCATCGACGCGCGGGGCGCGGAGGACCTGGAGGCGGCGCGCGCCGAGCTGGCCGAGTTTACGGAGGTCATCGCCATCCCGGGCGACGTGGCGGACCCTGAGCACCGACGGGCGCTCGCCGAGGCGGCGAGCGAGGCCGGCGGCCTTGACGCGCTCGTCAACAACGCGAGCATCCTGGGCCCGAGCCCCCAGCCGCCGCTGCTCGACTACCCGCTCGACAGGCTTGAGGAGGTCTACAGGACCAACGCGATCTCCCCCCTCGCCCTAGTCCAGGCCGTAAGGGATCACCTGAAGCCCGGGGCGCGCGTCGTGAACGTGACCAGCGACGCCGCCGTCGAGCCGTACGAGGGCTGGGGCGGCTACGGCTCGAGCAAGGCAGCCCTCGAACAGCTCTCTGCCATCCTCGCCGCCGAGAACCCGGGCCTGCACGTCTACCAGGTGGACCCCGGCGACATGCGTACCCGGATGCACCAGGAGGCCTTCCCCGGCGAGGACATCAGCGACCGCCCACTGCCCGAAGAGAGTGTTCCAGGGCTCCTAGCGCTGCTGACTGGCGACCTGCCGAGCGGTCGCTACAGAGCCCAAGACCTTATAGAACGGAGGAACCTACTGGAGGGATCTACGAAGAGGCCGGCCGAAAAGGAGGTGGTTTGATCTGAACGCCCTGCAACTCCCCGAACCAGAGACCTTCGACGTGTTCGACTTCGGCCTGCCGTCGGAGCTGGAGGCGGGCGAGCCCCCCGAGGCGCGCGGCCTCTCGCGCGACGAGGTGCGCCTGATGGTCTCGTATCGTAACGACTGCCGCGTTGTCCACGCCCGCTTCCGGGACCTGCCAGCCTTCCTCGAAGCCGGCGACGTCCTCGTCGTAAACACCAGCGCTACTATGAACGCAGCGATCCCGGCCACCCGCGAGGACGGCTCTCACCTCACGGTGCACCTCTCGACCCACCTGCCGGCGGACCTTTGGGTAGTGGAGCTACGCTCCTCCGCAGGTACTAAACCTCTACTCGACGGTGAGTCAGGAGAAGGGCTGTCGCTGCCCGGGGGCGCCCGGATCACCCTGCATACCCCTTATCTCCCCCAGAACCGGTCGTCGGGCGGCGGCCCGAACCGGCTCTGGATCTCGACCCTGAACCTGCCGATCAACCTCAAAGACTACCTCGACCTGTACGGGGCGCCGATCCGGTACGGCTACGTCAGGGAGAGTTGGCCGATAGGCTACTACCAGACGGTCTACGCCACGGAGGCGGGCAGCGCCGAGATGCCTTCGGCCGGGCGGGCGTTCACGCCGGAGTTGATCACACGCCTCGTCGCGAAGGGCGTCAGGATCTCACCGCTCATCCTGCACACCGGGGTTGCGAGCCTGGAAGACGACGAGCCGCCCTACGAAGAGTCCTATCGGGTCCCGCCCGAGACCGCGCGGGCCGTCAACGAGGCGCGCGCGGCGGGGAGTCGGGTGGTCGCCGTGGGGACCACAGTCGTGCGGGCGCTTGAGACGGTCACGGACGCGGACGGCGTCACGCACCCCGGAGAAGGCTGGACGGATCTCTTCATAACCCCGGAGCGCGGCGTACGGTCCGTGAACGCCATGCTGACCGGGCTGCACGAGCCGCGCTCCACGCACCTGTCCATGCTAGAAGCGCTAGTAGTAGGCAGCGGGCCGGCCTGCGCGCTCTCCGCAACCGGGCGCGAACACCTCAGAACCGCCTACCAGGAAGCCTTGAGGGAGGGATACCTCTGGCACGAGTTCGGTGACCTGCACCTGATCTTGTAGGTTTCAGCTGTCGGCAGCCAATGAAGGGAGAACAAATCTAGTCCACAACGCAGGTCTCGCAAAGTACCGCTCGCCGAGGTTTGATCAGAGAGAAGGAGCACCAAAGTGGCATACGAGCTACCACAACTGCCCTACGGCTACGACGCCCTGGAGCCCACCATAGATGAGCAAACCA
>JADDPU010000005.1 GCA_016781725.1 Rubrobacter sp.
GGGAGGGCTCGACCCTGTATGCTGGTGGGTGGCTGAAAAACCGCCGCGGGTGACGAGTTCATATCCCTTTGGAGGTTGGAGTTTTGGCGGAGGGGCGGGAGGCACCGGAGCAGGCCCCCTGGTACACCGTGGTAGGTGTCATAGAGGACGGGGCCGGGCTCAACCAGGCCGTCACGGAGATTCGGGAACTCGGCGTTGGCAGGGACGACCTGACGGTGGTCCTCAAGCGCGAGAACGCAGACGAGACGGAGCCGTTTCCGGAGGGCACGCGCTACATCATCATCCCGAGCGACAAGCGCGGGCTCGAGGTACCGATAGGCTTCGCCATCTCCTTTATAATCCTCGGCCTCTTTTTCGCGATCACCACACCCGCCATAGGCATCCCCACCTTCGTTGTCTTCGTCTCGCTGGCGGCGATACTCTTCGCGGCCTCGCTCACGCGGGTCGGGATCGACCCGCTGCTCACGGAGATGGAGGCGCCGTACGAGGAGGCTGGTACCTGGAACGGGGAGTTCGAGCAGGGCAAGGTGCTGGTCTTCGCCTCGACGCGCGAGCGGCGGCTCCTGCGGCCGATCCGGGAGGCCTTGCAGCGTAGCGACGCGATGTACTACATAGTGGATCGGCGGCTGGAGCCCCGGGCGGTCCACCAGGCCACCCTTCACCGCTCCGGCGGGCGGCGGGTCGACGAGTCGGTTTTGGAAAGATCCGGGGAAGCCTAGAAGGAGATTTGAGCGTGGGCGTAGCTACCTCTTCGAGCCTGCACCTCCTGGCCCAGTTGGACCTGACAGACGCCTTCTCGAATGTGGGCGGCACCCGGTTCATAGTCGGCCTCTCGATGCTCATCCACATGTTCTGGGCCGAGATCTTCGTCGGGTTCGCCATCGCCGCGCCGGTGTTGCAGGCGTGGGGGGCGCGCACGGGGAGCCCCAGGATGGACCGCCTCGCCCACTCCATGGCCCGCTTCAACGTGCTCACGTTCTCGACCGGGGCCACGTTCGCGGTCCTCTTCGTGGTCTTGCTCGTTGGCCTGTACCCGCGGGTGACGACCTCGCTTTTCACGCACTTCTTCTACTTTATAGCGCTGGCCATGCTCTCTATGGGGCTCGCCTTGTGGGGGATGTACTCCTACTACTACAAGTGGGACCGTTACAGCCTGTTCAACAAGAAGCGCCACATAGCGCTCGGGTTCACGATGGGGCTGTTCATCTGGATCTGGATGGTCATCATGACCGGGATAGATACTTACATGGTCACCGGCGGGCCCGGCGTCCAGCCTCTCACCGGCCAGACCATCGAGAGCTTCGGGACGGCGGTGCGCGGGATCTTCAACCCCATGTTCACCGACATGGTGCTGCACAGGACCTTCGCCAACCTCTCGTGGCCGGCCTTCGCCCTCGCCGCTTGGGCTTCCTTTATGTACATCCGGTCGAAGACCGCCGAGGACCGGGCCTTCTTCGACTGGAGCAGCTCGGTCGGGCTGACCTGGGGCGTGGGGTTCCTGCTGATGCAGCCGATCGGCGGCTTCTTGATAGTCCTCGCGCTCAAGGCCTCCCAGCCGGCGAACCCGACCAACGCTGTGGCGGGCGGGGGCTCTTATGAGCGGCTGACCTCGGGGGAGAGCTCGAACCTGCTGGTGATGAACCTCATCCTCGTGGTGTTGCTCGTGGTCCTCTCCAACGCGGCCATGTACTTCGGGGCCGAGAGGCACCCGGATCGGGCCGGGCAGGTCCCCATACGCTTCTTCGGGCTCGTGGCGGCCGTGGCCGGGTTGTACTCGATCTCGCCGCTCGCGGACTTCCCCTTCCTGTACATGCGCTACATCGCGATCCTGATCATGGTGCTCGCGACCCTCGGGGCGTTCGTCACGTACCTGCGGGGCCGGCTGCAGTTCAGGTACGGCAGCCCGGGGCGTAATTACCGGCTAGTGCTGATGGCGGCCGGGGTCGTCGCGGCCGTCGTGGCGCTCAACATGGGGCTCATGAAGTCCAATTCGAGGGTGCCTTTCACGGTATATAATCAGCCCGGGTACACGGTGGAACCCGGGCCGCCGCCGACAGGTTTCGGCCAATGATCGTCCAGGCTCGAAGGCTCTAGAAGGGGAGAGCGTGGCAGAGTTACAGAGAGATCCCATAACCCGAAGCGATTTCTTGGGCTTTGGAGTGTTGGGAGCCATAATGGGGGCCATACTGACCATTCCTCCGGTGGCTTTCGTCCTTAGCCCGGTCATCAAGACGAACATACTCGGCCAGTCGGACGTCGACCCTGGTTGGGTCGAGGTCGGCTCGGTCGCGGAGGTCAAGGAGAACGAGCCTTCGGTCTTCCAGATCGAGTTCCCCATAGACCAGGCCTACGGGACCAAGCACATCCAGGAGGAGGTCCCGGAGAGCCCGAGGTCCCTGGAACGGTTCACGATAAGAAACGCCGTCTGGGTCTCGTGGAAGGCCCCGATCAAGACTCAGGGCCGGCAGGGGTCCGGCGGCGACGAGCTGGCGGCCGCCGAGCGGCCGGCGATCCTGGATCAGAAGACCGAGGGCTTCACCCAATCAGAGCGCGAGGAGATCATGAGCAAGCTCAACGTGCTCTCGAACTCGTGCGCGCACCTCGGATGCCCGGTGAGGTGGTTCCCCGACCAGAAGCTCTTCCTGTGCCCGTGCCACGGCGGTCTCTACGACATCAACGGCGGGTACGTCGGCGGGCCGCCCCCGCGCGGCATGTACCGTTACACGCAGGCGGAGGTTCGGGAGGACGGCAAGCTCTACGTCAAGCACGAGTACGACGCGGGACCGGAGCACAGGGAGAAGGGGCCGCAAGAGCCCTACGTGGTGTAGCGGGGATATAGAGAGGAAGCCACGAGAATGATCGGCAGGATGAGGACCCAGACCACCGAGGCCAGCAAGTTCTTAGTCGACTGGATGGAACACCGGACCGGCATCGTCACGATCATGGAGCACTTCCTCTACGAGCCGGTCCCCAAGAGGGGAGCCTGGCTCTACACCCTGGGCAGCGCCGTCCTGTTTACGATCACGCTGCAGTTCCTCACGGGCATACTGCTACTCTTCTACTACGTGCCGACCACGGACCACGCGTGGAACTCGGTCAGCTACATCATGACCGAGGCGTACTTCGGGCAGCTGATCCGGGGTATCCACTACTGGTCGGCGAACTTTCTGATGGCCGTGATAGGGCTTCACATGGGCCAGGTTTTCTTCTCGGGCGGCTACAAGGCGCCCCGGGAGCTCAACTGGGTAGTCGGGGTGATCCTGCTGCTCCTGGTCATCGGGCTCGCCTTTACCGGGTACCTCCTCAGGTGGGACCAGGACGGCTTCTGGGCCTCGGTCGTCGGGATGAAGATCGGGTCGTACTCGCCGTTTGTCGGGGCGTACACGATCAACTTCCTGATGGGCGGGGACGTTGCGGGCCCGGGGACCCTCTCGCGCTTTTTCGCGCTGCACGTCTGGTTGCTGCCTGCCGCCATAGCGCCGCTGATCGGCGTACACCTCTACCTCCTGCGGCGGCACGGGGTCTTCGGCAGCGAGTTCGAGTACACCGAGCGGCTCGCCAAGCTGCACGAGCGCCAGAGGCTGGAGGAGTACGCCGACTACGAGCTGGACGATGACGACGAGAACGGGCGGGACGGCGGCGGCAGCAGGCGCGAGTAAGAGCTTTTACCGCTGCCCGGGCCGCGTTACTGGTATGATGCGGGAGCGCGTTATCTAGAGGAGAGGGTGCAAGATGTACGCAGCAGCCACTGGCAAAGCCAAGCCGGTCGAGGAAGAGGTAATCACCGAGGAGAACGTCTACTCGCGCCCCGACGAGACCATAGCGTTCTTCCCCGGGCAGGTGCTCAAAGACGGTTACGTCAGCACCTTCATACTCCTCGCCTGCGTCGTGCTCTCTTATGCCGCGCCCGCGCCGCTCTCGGAGCCGGCTGACACCGCGACGGTAGACTACGTGCCGAGGCCCGAGTGGTTCTTCTTCTTCTACGAGCAGATGCTCATGTTCTTTCCCGGGTACGCCCTGATCTCCTTCGGGGCCGTTGTTGTGCCCACGGTCTTTATAGTGCTCCTCTTCGCGGTGCCGTGGCTGGACCGGAGCCCCCAGCACTACAACTCCATAAGCAGGCCCTTCGCCTCGGTTTTGGGCATCCTGGTGCTCATCATAGTCATCCTGAACATGCTGTTGGCGGTCAGCCGGATCATCAACTTCCCGGAAGCCTAGAAGGAGTAGAGGATGCCCATAGGCAACCTTGACGTACCGGTAATCGGCAAGAACGTCGTTATCGCCGTCCTCGTCCAGACGCACATCCTCTTCGCGGCCTTTATCATCGGGGCGGTCATCATCGCCGCGACGAGCGAGTACCTGGGGATGGTCACCAAGCAGAACAACTACGAGCGCTTCGCCCGCAACCTGGCGCGCTTCGTGGTCCTGCTCTTCGCCTCGGGCGCTGCGCTGGCGATCACGTTCGTGCTGGCGCTGGTCACGCTCTTCCCCGTCTTCTTCTCCGTCTTGCAGAACGTCTTTTTCTGGGTCTTCCTGGTCGAGGCCTTCATGTTCTTGGGACAGATCATCATCGTCTACGCCTGGTACAACGTGTGGGACAAGCTCGCCTACAGGAAGAGCCTGCACGTGGTCTTCGGGTTCGTCGCCGGCTTCTTCGGGCTCATGGCGATGACCATGATCGACGCTGTGGCCTCGTTCATGCTGACGCCGGCCGAGGTCGAGTCGCAGGCCGAGCTCGTGGCGAGGAGCTTCCTCAACCAGACGATGGTGCCGCTGAACATGCACCGCTTTGTAGGGAACTTCTCCTACGCGGGGTTCCTGATCGCGGGGTGGGGCGCGTGGCGCTACCTTAGGACCACGCGGGAGTCGGAGCGCGAGTACTACGACTGGATGGGGCACTTCGGGCTCCTGTGGGGCTTCGGGTTTCTGATCATGCAGCCGGTCATCGGCTACGGCTACCTCAAGGGCATCCGCGAGAGCGCCCCAGAGGGCTTCAACACCATCATGCTCGGCGACAAGTCCTGGGTCTTCAACTTGCTGGCCATCTGGCTGGCTATCCTCAGCATCGCCTCCACCGCGTATTTCGTGCACAAGCTGCGCTTCACCGTCAAGCCGATGGAGACGGTGCGCAAGCTCTGCGTCGGCGCCCTGGGTTTCACGGCGCTGTTCACGGTCTTGAACATCATCCCCAACGATTTGAACCTGGTACCCCAGATAGGGCTGGTGCTGCTCGGCGGTGAGGGCACGGAGGTGCCGCTCGGCAGCATGTACCCGTGGAAGTACATAGGCCTCATAGGGCTGATGATCGTCGGTTTCTTCGTGGTGGCGCTCTACCTCAGGGCCACAGCGACGGGCTTCTACTGGGGGCGGGCGAGCCGGTGGAGCCAGTACGCGCTCATGGCCTGCGCCGTCACGGTCGTGCTCACCATGGTCACTATGGGCTACACGCGCGAGACCGCCCGCCGGGTCGACAACGACCCAGGTTTCCTGATCTACGAGTGCGTGACCCTCGACCAGAGGATCGTCGGCGAGAACTGCCCGGCACACCCGATCGGCGACGCCGCGGGCGGAGGAGGGGGCCACGAGTGATGGATCTGGCGCTGCTGCTGCTCCAGGAGGGGACCACGGGCAACCCGAACGCCATCGGGGTCTTCCGGTTTTTCGCCGGGTTCGTCCTGGTGATAACCATCTACACTACCTTCCTCGGTTTTACGTACTGGATCAGCAAGGACGAATAGCTAACGGCTATACAGCCGTTAGCTATCGAATAGGGCCGCGACACGAGTCGCGGCCTCTGTTTTTGCGTGGGGCCTCGCCGGAGAGGTCGGGTGAGCTACTTGAGCTGCTCGGTCGGGCGGACCACGACCTCGTTGAGGCTCACGCGCGGGGGCTGCCCGACGGCGTAGACTATGGCCGCGGCCACGTCTTCGGCTTCGAGGGGGGAGTGGTCTCTCTCGGCGTAGTACCGGTCCGCGTTTCCGTGCGAGCTCTCGGGGAACTCGGTGCGCACTAGGCCCGGCTCGACGTTGATCACCCGCACACCCCTGCCGCTCACGTCCATCCTTAGTCCCTCGGCGACGGCGGTGAGGGCGTGCTTGGTCGCCGCGTAGACGGTCCCGTCGGCCCCAGGGACGCGGCGTCCCGAAAGGCTCGAGACGATGACGACGTCGCCGGCGCCCCGCTCCAGCATGTGGCGGACGGCGGCGCGGGTCGTGTAGAGCACGCCGAGCACGTTGACCTCGAACATCCGGCGCCAGTCCTCAGGGTCCCCGTCCGGGATGGAGCCGTAGAGCCCGAGCCCCGCGTTGGCGACGAGGACGTCCACCGAGCCGAAGCGCTCGACCGCGCGGGAGACGAGCTCCTCGCAGGCGGCGGGGTCCGTGACGTCGGTCGGGACGGCGAGCGCCCCCTCACCGAGCTGTGCTGCGAGGCTCTTCAGGCGGTCCTCGCGGCGGGCGGCGAGGGCGACGTTGCATCCCTCCCGCGCCAACAGGCGCGCCGTGGCCTCGCCAATGCCGCTCGAGGCGCCGGTCACGACGGCGGTCTTGCCGTTTAGCGTCACGTCTCTCCCTTCAGCGCTTCCAGCTGTTCGAGGCGAATGATGTGGCCGCTCAGGCGGGCAGCGGCGGGTGTGCAGAGGTAGCTGATCAGCTCGGCCGGCTCCTCTGGCGCCCTCAGCATCCCGTAGTCCCTGTAGCCGTGGAACATGCGGTGGAGCTGCTTGCCGATCAAGTCGGGGCCGAAGTTGCGGGACTCCTCCTGCATGCGGGTGTCTACGACGCCAGGGTAGACGCCGGTGACGGCGATGTTGTAAGGCTCGCCTTCGAGCGCCAGGACGCGGGTGAGCTGGTCGAGGGCGGCCTTCGAGGTGCCGTAGGCCGCCATCCCGGCCATCGGGTGCCTGGCCGCGGCGCTGGAGACGTTGACGATGCGGCCCCAGTTCTCGGAGGCCATGCCGGGCAGGGCTTCGCGGGCGCAGAGAAAGGCCCCTGTCAGGTTCACCTCCAGGACGCGGCGCCACTCATCGGGCTCGGTCGCTGCGACCGGGAGCGGGACGCCGGGGGTGCCGGCGTTGTTCACGAGGATGGTGACCTCGCCGAGTTGGGCGCGCGCTTCCTCGAAGCAGGAGGCTACCGAGCCTTCGTCGGCCACGTCCACGCGCAGGGGGAGGGCGATACCGCCGGCGGCGGAGATCTCGCGCGAGACCGAGGCGACCTCCTCCTCGGTGCGGGCTGCGAGGGCGACGGCGGCGCCGCGGCGGGCGAGAAGCCGGGCGGTCGCCGCGCCGATGCCGCGGCCGGCGCCGGTCACGAGCGCAACGCGGCCCGCGTGTAGCCTCTCCTCCACGCGTTACATGATAACCGGCGCGCAGGCCCGGGGGGAGGTGAGATAGAATGCAGTCCAAAGAGCAAAAGGAGCTTACGCTTGTCCGACATACCCCTCTTCCCGCTGAACGTGGTTCTGATGCCGGGGGCGCCGCTGCCGCTTCACATCTTCGAGGAGCGCTACAAGCAGATGGTCAACGAGTGTTTGGAGCAGGAGAGCGAGTTCGGGATGGTCTTCGCCGACGAGTCAGGCACCAGAAAGGTTGGGTGCACGGCCAGGATCGTGGAGCTCGTCGAGCGCTACGAGGACGGGCGGATGCTGATCCTGGTCGAGGGCTCGCGGCGCTTCAGGCTCAACAACGTCCTGACCGGCAAGCCCT
>JADDPU010000557.1 GCA_016781725.1 Rubrobacter sp.
GGGTGTCGGGGTTGTGGTGGTGGCGGATCGAGGAGTAGGGCGAGAGGCCGGTGTGGACGGACTTGTGGCCGCCGTCCATCGGGATGTAGTTCACGTTCACGTAGACGAGCAGGTCGCCTTCGGCGACGCGGCGGTTGATCCTGACCTCCTCTCCCCTCTCGGTCTCGCCGATAGTGACGTGGGCCTCCTCGTCCTCGGCGTCGTAGTTGTAGAGGCGGTCGGGGTAGTAGCGGGACATGATCCTGTCGCCCAGGCAGTGGCGAAGCTCCCCCTCGGTCATCCTGCGGTGCAACCCTAGCGCCGCGATTAGGTGGATGTCCTCGACACCCTTCGCGTGGGCTTTCTCGATGACCTTCTCGATGATCAGCTGCCTGACGTCGGGCCGCTGCATCGGCGGCAGCGGCAGCGAGAGGTCGTCGAAGGCGATTGTCAGCCTCATGCCGGGCTTCAAGAGCTCGTGCAGCGGCTCCATCTCCATCGGTTCGAGGAGCGCCCGCTCGATGGCGACGTTCGGGTCGGCGAGGGGGGCGAGGGACCCCGGCGGGTAGATCACCCGCGTCCCCTCAGGCAGCCTCTCGTAGTGGAACCCCTCCCCAGCGTTGAACATCATCGGCGGGCTGTTCTTGTCCAGGATGGTGGTGAAACCGGGTCTGCTCATTCGTCGCTCCCTCCGGTCGATTTTAGGCTTCGGGTTTCACATTAGGGATTGGTCGCCGGGCTCGCAGGCCGCGAACGATCGCATGGTGGCGGCGGCACTTCACCTCTCGATGACTCGCGCTCGAGCGTGCCCCGTGCCGCACCCGCGAGGAGCCCTTACCCGAAACCCGAAGCCTGATGCCCGTGGCCTCTGTGGTCGAAGACCACCTTCACGTGTCCCCTGGGTCCCGACGCCCGCGCCGCCGCGATGGCCTCGCGGTACTCCTCGAGCCGGAAGCGCGGACCTACCATGGTATCGAGCCGGATCTTCGGCGCGATGCGCATCGCAAGGGCGAAGCTGGTAGTGCGCTCTCCCCGGTACTCCTCGACGCCGTAGGCGTAGGTGCCGGCGACGCTCACCTCCTTGTACCAGAGCGCTGTGAGGTCCAAGCAGCTGCGGGCGCCTGGCATCCCCACGAGCGCCACCTCCCCGCCGGGGCGCGCCAGGCGCACCGCGTCCTCCATCGTGCCGGGCGAGCCCACGCAATCGAAGACCCTGTCGGCCCCGCCCATGACTACCGGCTTGCCGAGCTCGGGCCGGTACGCCTCGGTGCCGAGCGTGCCAGGAAGCGTCGTGTACGTCTCCTTCGGATGGACTACCTCGTCAGCCCCGAGCCGCAAGGCCTCCTTCCGCTGGCGCCCGTGCTTGGCGACACAGATGATGCGGCCGGCATCGGTGAGCTGGCGCAGGGCCGCGACTGTGAAGAGGCCGATGTTGCCGGCCCCGATCACGAGCGCCGCCTCGTCGGGGCCCGGGGCCGCCTTCAGCGCGGCGTGCACGGCGCAGGCGAGGGGCTCTATTGCGACGGCAGCCTCGTCCGGGACCTCGTCGGGAACGCGGTGGAGCTGCGTGGGGTGGGCGACGAGGGTGCCCCGCGACCAGCCGCCGCCCGTATCCCGGCAGAAGCCGGTCTGGATGCCCGGGCTTATCTCCCCCTTCGCGACGTTCAAACAGAGGGCGTGCCTCCCGGAGCCGCAGTAGGGGCAAGGCGGCTCCATGGCGCGCGCGGCGCAGCCGAGGGCCGGCTCTACTACCACCCGCTCCCCCGCGCGAAAGCCCGAGTTCTCCTCTATCACCATACCGACCACCTCGTGCCCCATGACGAAGGGGGGTGAGGTGATCGGGGAGAAATAAGGGGAGTTCTCAGAGGAGAGCGTGCCGAGGTCGGAGCCGCAGATGCCAGAGAGGAGCGGCCTCACCCGCACCCACTCGGGGGCGGGGAGCCCGGGGTCGGGGAGGTCCTCGAGTTGCAGCGGGGAGAGGCGGCCGGTCTCCAGGTTTCTTACCCGCTTCGCGCCAAAGCGCATCAAGAGGTAGCGCGGGATGGACTTGCGGTAGACGAGGGCGCGCAAACTAGATCTTCTTGGCCGCATCACCGGCGACGCCGCCGGCGAGCCCGCCGGCGGTGCCGTTCTTGCTCCAGTGCTCGACCCTCCACCCGCGGTCTTTCGCCGCCGCCCCGAGCCTGCGGTCGGGGTTGACCGCCACCGGGTTGCCGACCGCCTCGAGCATCGGGAGGTCCGAGATGGAGTCCGCGTAGGCGAAGGAGCGCGAGAGGTCGAGGTTGCGGCGGCGGGCGAAGGAGGCGAGCATCCTGGCGCGGGCGTCGCCGGCTACCGGTGCGCCGGAGAGCTCGCCGGTGTAGGTGCCGTTCTCCTCGGCGAGGGAAGCGCAGAGCACGTCGTCAGCGAGGTCTCTCATCGGTTCGAGCAGGAAGTCCAGAGCGCCCGAGAGCAGCACGACGCGGTGGCCCGCGGCCTTGTGTTCGCGCAGGCGCTCGAGGGCGTCGGGGAAGATGCGGTTCAGGGTAAAGCCGGAGAAAGACTCATGTCCGAGTTGGCGGGCGCGGTAGGGTTTCCAGCCCGCGTAGTTCTTGTAGAAGGCGCGGTTGAAGTGGGCGCGGCTGATCTTGTCGAGCCCCCAGTAGTAGGGGATCTTGGGCAGAAACGCCGCGAGCCATAGAGGCCGCAAGGCCGGCGGCAGCTCCCGCATCCTGAGCCACGCGAAGTACGAGACGACGTTCGAGCCGACGAGGGTGCCGTCCACGTCGAAGATCGCCGCCACCTCTCCCGGCCTCTCATCGGTCTTCGTTTTGCGCTTCTTGCGGTTGGGCCGGGTCGTGAGCGCGGGCAGGTGCGTCCCCTGCATCCACTCCCGCCAGTCCACCCGCGTGATGTCGAAGAAGAACGCCTCGCGTTCCTCGCCAGGTAGCGCCTCGTAGAGGGCCCTCGTGCGGCCGGTCTTAAAGGTTGCTGTCATGTTCGCGTAGGCGCCGTAGATGCGGCTGTAGTAGAGGCTCATCCTGGCGCGCTTCTCGGCCCTGGCTATCCTCTGTCTGGCGTCCGAGACCATGTGCCCCTCGGGCATCCTCGCGAGGACCTTCCCGGCGACGTTCAAGACCGCGAGCTCCGTCTTGAGCTGCCCCTCGACCCGCTTGCGGCCGGGGAAGCTCCACTCGGGCACCTGGACGGGGCGCCCGCCCGAGTCGCGCAGAGGGTTCTCCAAAAAGTACTCCCGCACGATCTCGTACAGGTCGCGGTAGCGGATGGGGTTGCGCTCGCCGGAGGCGACCTGGAAGACCTCGGGTTCTTCGGGACGGCGGACACCGGCGGCCAGGATCGCGTTCACCACATGGTCGACGGGCACGATGTCCACGTAGCTGTTCGGGTCGCCGGGGAACTCGCGCAGGATGCCCTTGGCGAACGCCATGATTATAGGGTCGGCCATCCTTGTGCCCTGGATCCAGCCCGGGTAAGGCTCCCTGTGGCTGCTCTCTATGATCGCGGGCCGCAGGATGACGAGCGGCGCCTCCCCCCGCTCGCGCAAGACCATCCGCTCGGCCAGCGACTTCGTGAAGGTGTAGACGTCGTTCCACCCGAGCTCTTGCGCCCGCCGCGTCCCCCGCTCGACGAGCCGCTCGCGCATCCAGGCGCGCCTGAGCTGGTCCACCCTCCCGGCGACCTCCTCCTCCTCCCCGACCATCCCCAGCTCCCGCCGCGCCTCGGTCTCGAAGCGCCTGAGGAGCGCCCGTTCCTGGGAAGCCCTGTCCACCTCCTCGACGACGGCCTCGAGGTCGAGCACCTCCTCCGGAGCATCCAGCGGGGTCCCGTTCGGCGAGGTCCTCCCTGGCGGCTCCTCAGGCGCGTCCTCCTTGCGGTTCCCCGCCACGTAAGCCGTCGAGATGTGCATGAAGAGCGGCCTCTTCTCCCAACCGCGCGCCAGCTTCAGGAGACCCAGAGTGCCCCGCACGTTCGAGTCGACCGCGGCGTCGAGCGGCGCGTCGAAGACCACGGAGGCGGCGGAGTGGATCACCACGTCTACCTCGCGCGAGAGCTCCGCGAGGTCCTCCTCGCCGAGCCCCAGCGATGCCGCGTGCACGTCGCCCTCGAGGACGCGAACCTTGTCTGCGGCGTACTCCGCGAAGCCCTCGCCGAGCTTCTCGCGCAACCCGCGGAAGGCGGCAGAGCCGAGCACGTCCTTCTCGAAGCGCACTGCGGCGCCCTTCTCGCGGGAGGGCCTGACCAGGAGATAGAGGCGACTGAGGTCCGGGAGGGAGCGCAAAACCTTCTCGACCAGCGCCGTCCCGAGGAAACCCGTCCCGCCTGTAAGGAGTATCTTCTTGTCCCTGTACGCCTCTCCGAGCACCTAGCTCTCCACCCGCTGTCCGACCTTTCTCTCAGTGCCCTTGATGAGGGCTACCGCGTTCTCCCTGTGCCGCCACAGGACCAGCGCGCCGCCCACTATCGTGTAGAGCACGTAAGGCAGCGGCTGGTCGGTGATCCACAACACCAGCGGGCTCACCAGCATGACCGCTATGGCGCCGAGGGAAGTGTAGCGGCTGACAAGGACGACGGCCCACCAGAACGCGAAGAGCCCGAGGCCGACGACCGGCGCGAGCCCTATGGTCGTCCCAGCCCCCGTGGCTACCGCCTTTCCCCCCTTGAAACGCAGAAAGACCGGCCAGCAGTGGCCTATGACGGCGGCGAAGGCGACGGCGGCGATGAGCCACTCGTTCCCCGTCGAGAGCCGGGCCACCACCACGGGGATCAACCCCTTCAGCATGTCGCCGGCGAGCGTCAGGGCCGCTGCCCCCTTGCCGGCGGCCCTGAGCACGTTGGCGGTGCCGATGTTCCCGCTCCCGACCTTGCGCACGTCCACGCCGAGGGCGCGCCCGACCAGGTACCCGGTCGGCACCGAGCCCAGGACGTAGCCCAAGAGCACGAGAACGATCCCCAACATAACCGGGAAAGTATAGCCCAACGGCTGGCCTTTGGCCGCAGCGGGGGCCGCGCGGCGGACAGGCGGCCCCGGGCTCCGAGGGACCGTCCTTTGCCGGGACGCCTTCGGTTAACATATCCTCATGAGAGACCGGGTCCTCATACGCCCCATGACGCCCGCCGACGCGGCCGGCGTCTACCACATGAGCAGCGAAGCCCTCATCGCCACCGCCGAGGAGGCGGAGGAGATCCGGGGCCGCGGCGCCGAGGAGGTGGAGAGGCGCAAGGGCCGCTACCTGCACTTCCTGGAGCACGACCCCGGAGGCGCCTGGGTGGCCGCGGAAGGCGACAGGGTGGTTGGGGTGGCGCTTGCCCTGGCGCGCGAGGGGGTGTGGATACTCTCCCTCTTCGCCGTCCACGAGGAGTACCGTAGCGCGGGTGTGGGCCTGGGGTTGCTCGAGCGCGCCCTGGGCTACGCCAGAGGCCGCAAGGGGGCCATGCTCGCCGCCTCCACCCATCCTGCGGCCCTTCGCCGCTACGCCCTGGCCGGCTTCGACCTCCTCCCCACGCTCGTGGCGAGCGGGGCCGTACGCCGCGACTCGCTGCCAGCCGGGCTCAAGGTCAGAGCCGGCACGGAAGACGACCTGCAGCTCGCCGCCGAGGTGGACCGGCTACTGCGGGGAGCCGCGCACGGCCCCGACCTCGAGTTCATGCTGCAGACCGGCTGTCGCCTGCTCGTCGCCGAAAACCCGGCGGGCAGGGGCTATGCCGTCGCCTGGGAGGGCTCTCCCGGGATCGTCGCCGCCACCGCCCCCGAGGTCGCGGCTGACCTGCTGTGGGCCTGCCTCGCCGACGGCCCTGGAGAGAAGGTGGAGGTGCGCTGGATCACCGGCTTCCAGAACTGGGCGGTCCCTGTGGCGCTGCGGGCCGGTCTCTCGCTCTCCCCCGCGGGCCCCATCTGCGTCAAGGGAGAGCTCGGTCCCCTCACCCCCTACCTGCCGAGCGGTCCTTTCCTCTAAAGCGTCGGCCCTTCGTTCGAGCGTAAGGACGAGCTTTCGCCGGAGACCCGGTAGACCAGGGCGGAGCTAAACCACCTCCGCGGGCGCTTCCACGACCGCCTCATCCAGCGTCATAGCCCGGCCTTCCATCCTGGCCTTCTCGAACGCCTCCGCGCCGAGGAGCACGCGGGCTACCGAGAGATCGCGCCGGTTCAGGATGCGCCAGGCCGACCAGGAGACCTCGACCCCCATCTTCTCGTTGAGGGTTTCCACGGCGCCCGGGAGGCGTGCCGCGCGTTCCGGTCGGTCTTGCCTGGCCGCAAC
This sequence comes from Rubrobacter sp., assembly GCA_016781725.1. Lineage (GTDB taxonomy): Bacteria > Actinomycetota > Rubrobacteria > Rubrobacterales > Rubrobacteraceae > Rubrobacter_D. Next base: position 6,237 of record JADDPU010000557.1, read on the forward strand.
GCCAGCCAGCCCGCTTATACCCGAAGAGCCGCCGCCTCATACATCTGACGACGCAGGCAGCGGAAGCGCTCAGGCGGTACCTGGAGCGTCAGCTGCGGGAGATACAGATGCTCGGCGACGACTACGCCGACCAGGGCCTCGTCTTTACCACGGGCGCGCCCGTGAACCCGTCCAACCTGCGCCAAAGTTCGTTCGTCCGTCTCCTGACAAGAGCGGGCCTCCCTCGACTGCGCTTTCACGACCTCAGGCACACGTGCGCGACGCTGCTGCTGAGCAAAGGGACGCACGCCAAGTTCGTCCAAGAACTCTTGGGCCACGCGACCGTAGCTATAACGCTCGACACGTACTCTCACGTCATGCCGGGCATGGGCGCCCAGACCGCTCGCGACATGCAGGACGCGCTTTCCCCCATGAGGACACGCTATCTTAGGACCGCCGGGTTGGCGTCGGGTTCGTGTCAGGAAGGGCCGGGAGCGGTACCGCCCTTCTTGGCAGCTACCAAGTTTTACCTGCAAAACGCCGCTATTTCCGAGTGGGCGATGCTGGGTTCGAACCAGCGACCTCCTCCTTGTAAGTTATGCCATCCCCCCTATTCGTATGGTTTATCGGGTTCAACGGGTTCATCAGATCCGCTTATCTATGCCGAAAAGGTGTGTTCCGTTGTCATCGAGCCGTCATCGGGGTACGTTACGGCCAGCCCGGTTGCAGTACGGTTGCAGTAAATCGGGCGCTGGTAGCCTTCGGAAGAGCCGAGCTCGCTATCCTTGCCTTCACCGCGCGATTTGGCAACACACTGCAAACTAAACCGCTCTGCTCGTCGGTCGCTTCAGGTTGTCGTCCTGATCTCCTGAGCTATCCAGTCGAGTACTCCGAGGAACTTCGCAAGGGCAGTCTCATCGTTGAGGGTGGTCAATGGGATACTCGGCCACTTTTCGATAGCACTACGAGGTACGGTGACTCCTGGGATGTCGTTCAAGCGACGAAGGAGCTCGAGGCGTTTATGCTCATCGTTAAACGGAGGGTGCTTCTTCATCTTGTCGAACATGATGTAGAAGTAGTCGCCCGTCCATACCTGTATAGGTTTATGCTCTGCTCCCCCGTGTTCGATCACAGGGGTGAAAGTTCCATACTGCTTACCCTTACCCCATATGATTCGGGACGCGTGGGTGGTAGCCCACTCGAAGATCGTCCTGGCTGACTCGACCGCCTCAGGAGCCTGAGCTTTAAGCTCCTCAAAGAAAGAAACCTCATCCCACTGCCTACTGACGCCAGTGGCACCCGATTTCTTTTGCTGTGCCTCTACCGTCTGTCCGACGACGCGAGGAACTAGGGTCTTCAAGTCTCCACCGACGTACTGCTTGATCTCGACCGCCAGCACCTCCGCGGGGTCCATCTGCTGGTTAAGAAACTCCACCACCCGCCTAAGTGTTGTAGGAATCTCATCTGCCACGAAAACGAGGCGTACCTTACCGG
>JADDPU010000243.1:0-1464 GCA_016781725.1 Rubrobacter sp.
CGACGGGGTGGCGCAGTTTCCGACCTACTCCGAGGCTTACCTGAAGGCGTTGGAGCAGCTGGACCTTTAGCCGGCGTGGGAGGGAACGTTGGTCGTTCGTAGTCGGAGATCAAGGACAGGGAGGTTATCGATGACGGAAGCGAAGAAAGAGTGCGGCGTGGTCGGGCTGGGCAGGATGGGAGGGAACCTGGCACGACAGGCCCTGGAGAAGGGGATGCGCGTGGTCGGCTCCACGCGCAAGGACGCCCCGCAAGAGATGATCGATGCCGGCCTCGTCGAGGTCCGCTCCTTCGGGGACCTGAAGGAGCGGTTGTCCCCCCCGCGGGCGGTCTTCCTGTACATCCCGGCGGGGCCGGCGGTGGATGGCGTCCTCGGCGACCTCGCCGGGGAGTTCGACGAGGGCGACGTCTTCATCGACGGCGGCAACTCCTACTGGGGCGACTCGATACGCCGGCACCGACGCTTGAAGGAACGGGGCATACGCTTCGTGGACCTCGGGACGAGCGGCGGCGTCGAGGGGGCGCGCCACGGGGCCTGCTTCATGGCGGGGGGCGAACCCGAGGCGATCGCGCGCGTCGAGCCGATCCTGTTAGATCTCGCGGTGGAGGGCGGCTACGTGCACGCGGGTCCCCCGGGGGCGGGGCACTTTACGAAGCTCGTCCACAACGGCATCGAGTTCGGGATGCTGCAGGCCATCGGCGAGGGGGTAGATCTCCTGGAGCGCTACCGCGACGACCTGGAGGTGGCGGAGGTCTTACGGTGCTGGCGGCACGGGTCGGTCATCCGGTCGTGGCTCGTGGACCTGATGGAGGAGTCCTACCGCGAGAACGACGGGCTCACGGAGATACCGGCCTACGTCGAGGACACGGGCGAGGTGAACTGGCTCGTGGACGACGCCCTGCACATGGAGACGCCTATCCCCGTGATCTCGCAGTCGGTGATGCAGCTCTTCGCCTCCCGCGACGCGGAGAAAAACTGGGCCCGCGCGATCGCGATGATGCGCCACGGCTTCGGCGGCCACCCCTACGGCTCGGACGAGGCGGTCGTCCGCGAGCGCCGGGAAGGGCGTATCGGGGGCTTCCCCGGCGATCGGTAGACGTCGCGAACGCGCGTGTTCGAGGCGAAAAATGACCTTTAGGAAAACGGATCAGGAAGGCTTAGGGCGATGGAGCGAAGACTCGAAGGCAAGGTGGCGCTCGTAACGGGGGCCTCCAGCGGGATCGGCCGGTCGGTCGCGGTGCGTCTAGGCCGCGAGGGGGCCGCGGTCGCGGTGAACCACTTGACGGATACGGAGAAGGGCGGGGCCGAGGAGGCCGTGCGGGAGGTAACGGATTCTGGCGGCCTGGCCGTGGCGGTTCAAGGGGACGTCTCCAAAGAAGACGACGCAAAGCGGATGGTGCGGGAGGTCGTCGAGGAGTTCGGGCGCATAGACGTCCTGGTGAACAACGCCGGGATAGAGAACGA
>JADDPU010000243.1:1545-7701 GCA_016781725.1 Rubrobacter sp.
GGAGGCCTTGAAGGTCATGGCCGGTAACGGGGGCGGGACGGTCATAAACGTCTCCAGCGTCCACGAGCGCATCCCGTGGCCACACTTCGCCCACTACGCCGCCTCCAAGGGCGGGCTGAAGATGCTGACCGAGACACTCGCGCTCGAGTTCGCCAAGCGGGGGATCCGGGTCAACGCCGTAGCGCCAGGGGCCATAGCCACCCCCATAAACCAAAAGAAGCTGGACGATCCCGAGAAGCGGGCGGAGGTCGAGCGACTCGTCCCCTGGGGCCGGTGGGGAGATCCGGAGGAGGTGGCCGCCTGCGTCGCTTTCCTGGCCTCCGATGAGGCTTCTTACGTGACTGGGGCGACGCTGTTCGTGGACGGGGGGATGACCCTCTACCCGGGCTTCGAAGCGGGTGGCGGATAGTGACTCATCGGAGAGGCGGATTAAGCCGCATGTTCCGGCACGACTCGTTTTTCACGACCGTATAGGAGGCAAGATCATGGCTAACGAACAACGGACAGACCGCCTGGTCCTGGTAACCGGAGCCACCGGCAACCAGGGAGGTGCGGTGGCGCGAAGCCTTCTCGATAGAGGCTTCCGGGTTCGCGCGCTTCGTCTACAGCTCGGTGGGCAGTGCTTATCGACAAACGGGGATCCCACACTTCGACAGCAAGTGGGAAGTCGAGGAGCACGTGCGCCGGATCGAGCTTCCGTACACCATTTTGCGGCCTGTCTTCTTCATGCAGAACTGGGAGGGGATGCGCGAGATGGTCCTCGGAGGCACCCTGGCCCAGCCGCTCGATCCGGACAAGCCGTTCCAGCAGGTGGCCGTCGAGGACATCGGTGCCTTCGCCGCCATAGCCTTCGAGCGGCCAAGCGAGTGGCTGGGACGCGAGGTGGATTTGGCGGGAGACGAACAGACCATGCCCGAGATAGCCGAGACCTTCGGCCGCGTCAAAGGGAGGGAGGTCGACTACTACCAGGTGCCTTGGGACCAGTTCGAGGAGCAGATGGGCGAAGAGTACGCCGTCATGTACCGGTGGTTCAACGACGTGGGGTATGAGGCCGACATCGCCGCCCTGCGCGAGGAGTACCCTGAGCTCACTACCTTCGAGGGGTACCTCCGCAGCCACGGCTGGGTGGGAGCGGGTTCTTCCGGCGGTGAATGACGCCGGTATTAGACGGGCCGGCCGCTACAGCGGGGAAGACGCGAACAGAAGCAGGGCAAAGACTTTGGGCCTTGACGAGAACCGGGAGAGTATCTAGCGTCGCAAGAGCACCGAAGGCGAGGAAACCGAGGAAATCCTTGCCCGGCAACGACGCTCGATCGGGAGAGGAGCCGCGAGCGTCCCAAGAGCGAGCGCTAGCAAGAGGTGCGCAGGAAGACAACGCGGCGCAGGCCGTCGGCCCGGCGGCACCGACGCCATGGAGGGTCAAACGATGCCCGACAGAAAGGAGAGACCGGTGTTTATCGCTGCGAACGACCGTAGTAGAGATTTAAAACAGGATCTTGTCGGAAAACTGACGGAAGCAAGGGAGAGGACGCGGTGGCTTCTGAGTACGGTCTCCGGTGAGGACCTTGGCCGCCAGCACGACCCGATCATGAGCCCCCTGATCTGGGACTACGGCCACATCGGCAACTATGAGGAGCTGTGGCTCTTGAACCGTGCCTTCGGCCGCGGCCTCTCCGACCGCAATCTGTTCGACATCTACGACGCCTCTCTCACTCCCCGCAGCGAACGCCCTTCCCTCGCTATGCTCGACCGCGCCTCGGCCGACCGGCACCTCGACGCCGTGCGCGAGGCGGTCCTCGAAGCGCTCCAGGAGGCAGACCTCGACGGGGAAGATCCACTCCTGAAGAGTGGTTTCATCTACTACATGGTCATCCAGCACGAATACCAGCACAACGAAACCATGCTGCAGACCCTCCAGCTCATGCAGGGTGAGGGCTACAGGCCCCAAGCCCCGGTAGAGCTCCCTTGCGGCAACCCGCCCTCCGCAGAGGAGGAGGAGGAGATGGTCTTCGTCCCCGGAGGTCCCTTCGTCATGGGGACAGACGAGAGGGCGTGGGCGCTGGACAACGAGCGCGGCGCCCACGAGGTGGAGGTGCTGGGTTTCTACCTGGACACGACGCCCGTCACCAACCGTGCCTACCTCGCGTTCGTCGAGGACGGCGGCTACGAGAGACGAGAGCTCTGGGACCCCGAGGGGTGGGCATGGATCAGGGAGGAGGGCATCTCGACGCCCAAGCACTGGTACCAGAAGGAGCCCCACGACTGGTGGACCCAGCGCTTCGGCTTCGACGAACCCGTATCTATGGACGCGCCGGTCGTGCACGTCTCGTGGTACGAGGCCGACGCGTACGCCCGGTGGGCCGGCAAGCGCCTCCCGACGGAGGCCGAGTGGGAGAAGGCAGCCTCTTGGGACCCAGAGAGGGAGACCAAGAGGCTTTATCCGTGGGGAGATGAGCCGCCCACGCCTGGTGGAGCCAAGAGGGCGAATCTGGACCAGCTCGCCTTCTCTGTGGCGGAGGTCGGGGCGTACCCGGCCGGGGCGAGCGCCTACGGCGTTTTGGGCATGATCGGGGACGTCTGGGAGTGGACTGCGAGCGAGTTCTTTAGCTACCCGGGCTTCGAGAGCTTCCCTTATCCGGAGTACTCGGAGGTCTTCTTCGGTCCGGACCACAAGGTGCTGCGCGGTGGCTCTTGGGCCACGCGTCCGGGCGCGATCCGCAACACCTTCCGCAACTGGGACTTCCCCGTAAGGCGCCAGCTCTTCGCGGGGTTTCGCTGCGCGCAGGACGGCTAAAGACGCATGACCTGCGGACGGGGAACCATCCGGATTGAAGTGCTGGAAGACGGAAGATCTTCCGGCGAGATGGCCCGCAACGTGCGCGCCGGACTGCTCGCCACGCCGAAGGACCTCTCGCCCTGGCCGAAATATTTTTACGACGCCGAGGGCTCGCGGCTCTTCGAGGAGATAACTAGGCTGCCCGAGTACTACCAGACCCGCACGGAAGCCTCCATATTCCGCCAAAGGGCTAGGCAGATCGTCTCCCGCGCGCGGTGGCGGGAACTGGTGGAGCTGGGATCCGGCTCGGCCAGCAAGACCCGCACCCTCCTCGACGCGATGTTCGAAGCCCGGGCACCGGGCGAAGAAGTCCGGTTGCGCTACGTGCCGCTGGACGTGAGCGAGAGCGCCCTAAAAGAGAGCGGCCGGAGGCTCATAAGGGAGTACCCGGAGCTGGAGATCCACGGCTTCGTCGGCGACTTCGAGCGGTCCTTGGAACCACTCTTGAACGCCCATACAAAGGCGGACGACGGTGAAAGCTCCGGTGGCCGACTCGTCGTCTTCCTCGGCGGCACCATCGGCAACTTCACGCCGGAGAGGCGGCAGGCGTTTCTCGATGAGATCCGGGCCGGTCTTCGCCCGGGGGACCACCTGCTCGTCGGCGTGGACCTCGTCAAAGACGCCCGAACTTTAGAGGCGGCCTACGACGACGGCGCCGGGGTGACGGAGAGGTTCAACAAGAACCTGCTCAAGGTCATAAACGAGAGACTCGGGGCGGGGTTCGACCCCGATCTCTTCGAGCACCGGGCCATCTACCGTACCGAAAAGACGCGCATAGAGATGTGGCTGCGTTCGAGAGTCGAGCAAGAAGTCTACGTGGCCGGCGCGGACCTCAGCGTGCGCTTCGAGGCTGGAGAGTGCATGCGGACCGAGATCAGCGCCAAGTTCACCCCCGAATCGGTCCGGCGGATGTTCGCCGAAGCGAACCTGCAACTGCTCGACCTCTACACCGACGAGCGCGAGCTCTTCGGGCTCGCCTTCGGCGCGAGGGCCTGACCTCTCCCCAAGCGTAAGAAGTTGGGGTGCCGGGTAGTCGGTATCGTCGTGGAGGCGTCGATGGACGACCACGAGTCAGGAGAGGCTGTGGAGCGACGAGGGAAGGCGGAAGATGGGTTCAAAAGACAACCGCGTGGTGGTGCGTACGGAAACCGGCCTGCGTACCGACATCATGGCCAACGGACACACCCTGGTAGCCGACGAGCCGGTCGGCATGGGCGGCATGGGCGCCGGACTCACGCCCTACGACTATCTGGTGGCCGCGCTGGGAGCCTGCACCGCGATGACCGTGCGCATGTACGCCGACCGCAAGGGGTGGCCGCTCGAGTCGGTAACGGTCCGGCTGGATCACCAGCGAATCCACGCAAAAGACTGCGAGGAGTGCGAGACCAAGGAGGGGAGGATCGACCGCATCGAGCGTGAACTCGAGCTGGCGGGTCCGTTGAAGGAGCAGCAACGCCGGCGACTCTTGGAGATCGCCGACCGGTGCCCCGTTCACCGGACGCTGGAGTCGGAGGTTGTGGTGGAGACCCATCTGGCGCCTTAGCTTCGGGAAAGAACGGATTCTTTTTGCTTGTTATGGACGCGAGGTCCTCGCTGCGGGAGCAACCACGGGAAAGACCGATCGGCCATCGTGGGGTTCGAATGGAGCGAGGGAGATAGTCTGAGGTGCTCGAAGTAGTTCGACCGCGCCTGGCGAAGGACCGATGAAACGACGGAATCGGATCGGTTAGCGGTGTCTTTACCGAAGCGGCACGCATTCTCCGCGTGGGCGGGCCTGCTGGGGGGCGCGCTTTCGGTGGCCGAGGGTATCCTCATCCTCTCGAAGCCGGGTTACTACGACTACGACTCTCCCCTTGATTATCTGGTCCTGGTCGTGGAGGGGGCGGCGCTGCTGGTCCTCCTGGCGGCGCTCTCGGGCCTCCACGCCCGGCTGGCGACGGGTTACGGACGGGCGGGGACGGCCGGGTTTTTCGCGGCCCTCGCCGGGACCGCCCTGGCCGGCGCCGGGCACGTCGGCGCGGTCCCGTTCTTCGACTTCCTCAACACCGGCGGGATGGTGTACCCGCTGTTCGCTCTGAAGCAGGGGGTCTTCCTTTTCGGGGGGCTGGCGTACGTCGCCGGGGCGATCCTCATGAGTACCGGGTACCTGCTGCTCGGCGCCGCCGCGGCGAGGGCCGGGGGGTTACCGGCCTGGTGCGGTTTTGCGCTCGTCGCCGGGTTGGCGGGGTTGTGGTTGGGAAACGCCGCGGGCTGGATCTCGTTCGGCCTGGCGTGGGCATTCGTGGGGTACGCGCTAAGGTCATCGGGGGGGTGATCGATGCGACGGGCAGGAGGCTCGTCTCTCCGGCAGGCCGCGGATGCCGGAGCTAGGATAACCGGACGACGTCGCTCTCGGCGAAGATGGATCCCACCCGCAGACCCAGGGCCGGCCCGGCGTAGAGTGATGGGGGCACGCCGATGTCGGCGAGGTACAGTTCGCCGACATGCGCCCGGGCGCCCGGCGCCCGCAAGCCCTCTTTGGGCAGGGCCAGGGTCATGGTCGCCGTGGCTTCCACGGCGGGGTCGCAAGCAATGCCGGAGGTGGCGTCGACGCCGGAGGGGACGTCCAAGGATAGTATGGGGGCACACTGAGCGTTGGCCCGGCGGATGAGCTCGCCGGCCGCGCCCCTGGGCGAACCCTTCAAGCTGTAGCCGATGATGCCGTCGACGATCAGATCGGCGACCAGCTCTCCGCCGGGTACCGGAGGCGCCCCGACCTCGACGCGCATCCGCCGGAGGATGCGGAGCTGATGGGCGCACACCAGCGCGCCGCCGCCGTTGCCGCCCGTGCCGGCCATGACGACGACCCGCTTGCCGCGGGGGTCGCCGCCCAGGAAGCGGGTCCTCGCGAGGTGCGCGAGGTTGCGCCCGGCGTTCTCCATCATCTGGACGAGCTCGATGCCCAGATCCTCGACCATGGCCCGGTCCACCTCGACCATCTGCTCGGCGCTGAGATAGGGGACCTCGCCCCGGTAGCGCGGGATCATCACAACCTCCTCGTTCGACACCGGCGCGGAGCCCGGGAGGCGCGGGGAGGAGATCCAGCGTCTATTCTTGGGCGCGAGAGCGGCAGACTTTCTTGCCCCGCACCGCAACTCGCGCCGGTGTCGAGGGGCCTCAAGATGGCTCCCGTCCCCGGCAGCACCCTCCCCCTTTTGGCCGAACCTGCCACGGGATGCCTCGTGTCCGCCGACCAGCGTCCCTACCATCCGCGCAGGTACAAATCTTGATCTCGTCACCACAGACCAAGTGGACGCCTGGTACCTCAGCCGGCACCCGCG
>JADDPU010000348.1 GCA_016781725.1 Rubrobacter sp.
GGAAGTGGAAGTCGTACAGCGGCGTTCTTCTCTGGGTCATCTGCCCATCCTTTCCCCCCTCACAGGCCTGTCAACGGATATTGTACCTGTTCCTACGATCTTGGTGCCGCCACCACGGCCGTGTACAACGCAGACGCCCACGCGCTAGCTCGCTCCCCGCGCTCCGGCCTCTTCGACGACCTCCTGTGAGGCTGCCGTCGCCGCGAGGAACTCGCGCGCGCGGGAAAGTCTGTCGTCTTCGGCCCCTGCCGCTCGGAGGTTGATCTCCACTAGCGTGACCGCGGCCCGCACGCCCGCCCCGGCGAGGACGGCGGCGGTCACGGCGTCGCCCCTGAGGTTAGGGTTGCCCTCTTCGGCCAGCCGGGCCGAGATACCGGCCACCTCCGCCCCGATCTCGGCGATGGACAGCGGCACGTCCGCGGCCCCCGACAGCGCCTCCCGAATCCTGCGGCGCCGTCCCGCTTCGTCGTCGCGCGGGTTCCGATACGCGTCGAGCACGCGCCCGTAGGCCGCCGCGTCGGCCCTGGCTAGGGGCAGGGCCCTGCCCCTCAACTCGTCGGCCTTGCCCGCCAGGCTCTCGGCCTCGGCGAGGTGTTCGGTCGAGAACCGGGCGGCCATGCCCGCGAGGGCCGCGGCGAGGGCCACGGCCACGGCCGCCGAAGCGCCCCCGCCGGGGGCCGGCTCTCGGGAGGCCACCATCTCCAGGAAGCGGGCCAGCGGTAGCCCGGGGTAGTCCGGTACGGACTCGATGCCGGCCACACCCGTCAACCTCTCTCCTCGCCGAAGAAACGGTCCAGAGCGGCGGCGATCTCCTCCGGTCGGTCTTCCATGGCGAAGTGGCCGGCCTCGGGAACGGTCTGTAGCCGAGCCCCCGGGATCGAGGCCCGCAAGCGTTCACCAAAGCTCGGGTGCAGCCAGCCGTCCTGCTCGCCCCACAGGACGAGCACCGGCAGGTCGATAGAGCCGTAGAGTGGCTCGACCTCGGTTGTGTGGCGCTCGTCGAACCGCGCTACTTGCCGGTAGTAGGCCCGCTGGCCGACCTCTCCCAGCCAGGGCGAGAGGTAAGGTGCAAGCGCCGCGTCGTCCATCTCCTTGTGGATGGCGCTACGCAGGTGCGTGGCGAGGACCTGGCGGTACGCGTGCTCCGGCATCGTCTGGTACGCCTCGAGGTACCTCTTCACGTGTCGGGACAACGGGGTGATCCAGGGCGCTATGGCTACCGCGTCCACGAGCGCGAGGCGGCGGTAACCGGCATCTCGGAGCAGCAGGGCGCGGAGGGTGATGGCGGCGCCGATGTCGTGGCCGGTCACGAACGGGGACTCCAGTCCCCAGCGGTCTAGTAGCTCAACCAGGAGCTCGGTCTGGGCCGGGATCGAGACGTCCTGGCCTTCGTGCTTGTCCGAGGAGCCGTACCCGAGCAGGTCGTAGGCGTAGACCGTCCACCGCTCGGAGAGCCGTCGGACCACGTCCCGCCAGAGATAAGACCAGCTCGGCGTGCCGTGGACCAGCACAACCGGCGGCCCATCCCCGACTACCCCGTACGCGACCTTACCGCCCGAGAAATCGTAGGCCCGGTCCAGACGCCAGCCGCCCGTTGCGATGGCACCGCTCAAGAGAGCCCCACGACCTCGCCGTTCTCGTCGATGTCTATGCGCGTGGCAGCAGGGGTGGCGCTCAAGCCCGGCATCGTCCTCATCTCCCCGCAAAGCGGGTAGATGAACCCTGCCCCCACCGATGCCCTAACCTCCCGCACCGGCAACGTCCAGCCCTTGGGCGCCCCCATAAGCGTAGGGTCAGAGGAGATCGACAGGTGCGTCTTGGCCATGCACACCGGCAGCTGGCCGAAGCCGTTCCTCTGGTAGGACTCGAGCTGACCTGCGGCCTTCATGTCGTAGGCCACGCCGTCGGCCCCGTAGACCTCCTTGGCTATGGTCTCGATCTTCTCCCTCAAGGGCGCCTCCACGGGGTAGAGGAACCGGAACCGGGAAGGCTCCTCTGCGGCCTCGGCCACCGCCTCGGCAAGCTCGACCGCGCCCCTGCCACCCTCAGCGAAGTGGTTGCACACGGCCACCCTTGCCCCCATCTCTTCTGCCAC
>JADDPU010000404.1 GCA_016781725.1 Rubrobacter sp.
ACAACCGGCGGCTCGGACTCCCGGATAGCCCGGAGTGGGTCTTGAAGGAAGTTTAAGAAGAAGGCGACGGTGCCCCGGGGATCGAGAAGTTCCGTACGGGGAGGCGAAGAAGTCACGGAAAGGTGATGCCGAGTTGAAAACAGTTGGCGCTTATCTGCTTATGGGGACGGCCCTCCTCGCCTGTCCCTGCCACCTGGTCTTCCTGTTGCCAGCGGTGCTCGGCCTCCTCGGCGGCACGGCGCTCGGGGCGGCGCTGGAGGCGAACACTGCCCTCCTCGTCGTGGGCACGACAGTCTACTTCTTCGCCGCGCTCGCCGGTGGGATGCACCTCATAAACCGGCGGGCGAGAAGCGAGAAGGGGAGGAGTCCAGCGCCTTCGTCTGCCGCTCAGAAGACGGGTGCGCCCACCTCCGTGGCCCGGCTGGCCCCCGACGCGCGCCGGGCGGAAACGGGAGCAAGTAAACGGTGAGCGGAAGAAAGAAAACCATCAGGGCCATGGCGGCCGTGGCGATGCTGCTGGCGATGCTTTTGACGGCGTCCTGCGGAGCCGGATCCGGCTCCCGACAACCCGACGCGGCATCTACCCCCGATCGGCAAGCCGCCGCTGCCGGTACCGACGTTGGCGGTACCGACGTTGGCGGCGCGGAGGAGACCGGCACGAGTGCCGGGCGGACAGGCGCGGGATCGGCGGGGGAGGGGGCCGCCGACCTCACCATCACGACCCTCGACGGAGCAGAGTTCAGCCCGGCGGAGAAGCGCGGCGAGGTTGTGGCGCTCTACTTCATGGCCGGCTGGTGCGGCAGCTGCATCCCCGAGGCGCAGGTCTGGTCAAAACTCTACCCCGCCTACAAAGACCGGGGGCTCAAGGTGCTGATGGTCTCGGCCGATCCCAACGACACGCCACAGACCATCGCGGCTTTCAAGCGCGCCGGCGGCATCGGGAACCTGCCCTGGGCCGTCGACGAGACGGGCGAGTTTACCCGGTCGCTCGACGTGCGCGCCCTGGATACGACCATCATCATCGATAGGGAAGGCAAGATCGCCTACCGCGACGCCGCCCCGACACCCGCCGGGACGCTCGATAAAGAACTCAAGGAGCTTCTGTGAGCGAGATACAGGCCCTGCTCGCCGACTGGCTCTCGTCCCTGAGCGGAGCGCTCCCCCTCGGCCTGGCCTTCGGGGCCGGGATGGTCGCCGCCGTAAACCCCTGTGGCTTCGCCATGCTGCCAGCCTACCTCTCCCTGTACCTCGGCGCGAACGAGGAGGACTTCGCCAAACGCTCGTCCCTTATGCGCCTGCTCAGCGCTCTCCTGGTCGGCGCTACCGTCTCCTCTGGCTTCGTCCTCCTGTTTGCGGCGTCCGGTCTCGCTATCTCGGCCGGTGGGAGCGCGCTCTTGGCCCTCATGCCCGCACTGGGGACCGTCATCGGCGCAGCGCTGGTACTGATCGGGCTCTGGATGCTCGCAGGGCGAACCCTCTACACCGGCGTCTTCGAGCGCCTGGCCTCTCGCGTGGGCGACCCCGGGGCGGTCAGCATGAGGGGCTTCTTCCTGTTCGGCCTCGCCTACGGGGCGGCCTCGCTGAGCTGCACCCTACCGGTGTTCCTGGCGGTCATAGGAAGCAGCCTCGCTACCGGCGGCGTGCTCGCGGGGGCGGGCCAGTTCCTTGGCTTCGGGCTGGGCATGGCCGCGGTGCTTATGGTGCTCACCCTGGCGCTGGCCTTCTTCAAGCAAGGTCTCGTCAAGTGGCTCCGTAGGGTAGTGCCCTACGTGCAGCTCGCCTCGGCGGTTTTGCTCGTGCTGGCGGGAGCGTACATCATCTACTACTGGTCATCGGCCCAGAGCGGGACCTTATTGCCTTGAGACGACACGCTAGAAGAGTCGGATGTTTAACCCGAAGGAGGGAGGCAACACGTGAAGGTCAGAGAGTTGTTCTCCGACGTAGGTAGCGGGATGATCGGCGGCTACGTGGGCACGAAAGTCATGGAGCCGGTTTCGATGAAGCTCTACGAGCTGGAGTCGGAGGAGGACAGGCGCAAGGAAGACGAGGCCCGTCCCGGCCCGCCCTACGTGATCGCCGCGAGG
>JADDPU010000510.1:0-5821 GCA_016781725.1 Rubrobacter sp.
AGTATAGGCGGACGGTCGGGTTCGGATAGAGGATCGTGTTTGATAGTGCCGATAATCAATGAATAACAACGAGTTGGTTGGGCGGCTGCTCTCGGGTGACCGGCGGGCGCTGGCGCGGGTGATCTCGAAGGTAGAGCGCGAGGACCCGGAGACGGCGGAGATAGTAGCGCAGATCTACGGAGAGACCGGCTCCGCCCTCACTGTCGGCTTCACGGGGCCGCCAGGGGTGGGAAAGAGCAGCATCATCGCGAAGCTGATCAAGCTCTATAGGGATGAGGACAAGAGGGTCGGCGTCGTCTCGGTCGACCCATCGAGCCCTTTCTCCAAGGGCGCCATCCTTGGGGACCGCATCCGTCTCTCCGACCACTTCCTGGATCCTGGCGTGTTTATCCGCTCGATGGGTAGCAGGGGACATCTCGGGGGGCTCGCGGGGGGCTCGAGGCTCGCGGCGCTGGCGATGGAGGCCGCAGGTATTGACGTGGTGATCTACGAGACGGTAGGGGTGGGGCAGGGTGAGGTCGAGGTCGCCTCGGCGGCTGACACGGTAGTCCTGGCGTTGCAGCCGGGTACCGGGGACTCGGTGCAGGCGCTCAAGGCCGGGGTCATGGAGATAGCCGACGTGTTCTGTATCAACAAGGCCGACCACCCCAAGGCGAAGAACGCAGCCTCCGAGGTGCGCTCGATCCTCGAGATCGGGCACGAGCTCGACCCCGACCCCTGGTTCCCGCCCATAGTGATGACCCGCGGCGACACGGGGATGGGCGTCGAGGAGTTGAAACAGACGATTCAGAAGCACCGCTCGTACCTCGAGGAGAGCGGCAAGCTCGCCGAGCGCCGGCGGGCTTCGCTGCGGGAGTTCGTCGTCTCGTGGGCCACGAACCGGCTCGAGAAGGAGATGCACGAGCGCCTCGACCGCGAGGACACGGAGCTCATGGAGCGGGTCTACGACCGCGAGCTCGACCCGATCTCCGCCTCGGAGCGCATCTTCAAGGAGGCCTAGGGCGTGGCGCCGCGGCGCATCGTCAGCCTGGTGCCAAGCCTGACCGAGGCGCTCTTCGCCCTCGGCGTCGGGACCCGGGTCGTCGGCCGCACCCGCTACTGCACCCAGCCGCCCCGGGCGGTCGGCCGGATACCGAAGGTCGGCGGCACGAAGAAGCTCGACGTGGAGCGCATCCTGGACCTGGAGCCCGACCTCGTCGTCGCCGTGGTGGAGGAGAACCCGCGGGAGGAGGTGGAGGCGCTCGCCGAGGCGGGCGTCCCGGTCTTTCTCGGCGCGCCCGAGACGGTAGCGGGGGCCGTGGAGATGCTCCGGGATCTCGCTTCGCGGGTCGAGGCGCCGCTGGCGGACGCGATGTTGGGGCCCCTGGAGCGGGTGCTCGGCCGGTTGGACGGCGCGAGCGGGCCGGCCCTTCGGGTCTTCGTCCCGATATGGAAGGGGCCTTACATGAGCGTCGGCTCGGACACCTACGTCCACGACGCTCTCAGGGTGTGCGGCGGCGAGAACGTGTGCTCCGGGGCTAGGCGTTATCCCGAGGTGACGCTAGAGGAGGTAGAGGCGGCGCGGCCCGAAGTGGTGCTTTTGCCGGACGAGCCTTACCCCTTCAGCGCGGAGGATTTGGCCGAGTTTTACGCCCTCGACGTCCCGGCAGCCCGGGGGGACAGGATCCACCTCGTGGACGGCAAGCTCTTGACGTGGTACGGGCCGCGGATGGCGGGGAGCCTCACCCAGCTCGCGGCGCTGTTAAGAGCTCCTTAGCCAGCCGTGGAGGGCCATCCCCGCCACCATCGCCGCGACGAACCCGAAGACCGGCGCGAGCCCCGTGACAAGCGCGGCGACCGCGGGCCCCGGGCAGAACCCGACGAGGCCCCAGCCGATGCCGAACAGCGCAGCGCCCCCGATCAGGGGCGCGTCGATGGCCTTCTTCTGCGGCAGGGAGAAGCCCTCGTCCAGGATGGGTCCCCGCCGGACCAGGATCGCCCGGTAGGACGGTATGGTGACGAGCAACGCGCCGCCCATGACGAAGATGAGGGTAGGGTCCCAGTCCCCCGCGACATCGAGGAAGCCTATGACCTTGGCCGGGTTCATCATCCCGGAGACGGCGAGCCCGAGGCCGAAAACGGCGCCACAGGCCAGGGCGGCGAGCGTCCGCAACGCGCCGGAGGCCATCAGAACACGTGCCTGGTCAGGAACACGGTGAGCATCGCGACGCCGAAGAACACCGCCGTGGCGGCGATCGAACGCCGGGAGAAGCGCGCCAGGCCGCACAGGCCGTGGCCGCTCGTGCAGCCCGAGCCCAGGCTGGTCCCGAAACCGACCAGCAGCCCGCCGACCAGGATGGCCGGGGGAGAGGCGAGCACCTCCACGGGCGCCCGCGCGCCGGCCGCCACGACGTAGGCGAGGGCGCCCAGAAGGAGCCCCGCGACGAAAGCCACGCGCCATCCTGAGTCCCCGCCCTTCGTGTTCAGCAGCCCGCCGACGATGCCGCTGATCCCGGCGATGCGCCCGTTAAGCAGCAGCATGAGCGTGACCGCGAGCCCGATCAAGAGCCCCCCGATGAGACCGCTTACCGGCGTAAAGTCCTCCACCCTTGCCTCCGTTCGTAGTTCGCGTCAATGCCCGGAGGACACCGGACCGCTTGAGGATAGCACGGGCCGGCTCCGTTGGAGCTGGCCCATGCCTCTCGTAGACTCCAATCTCGCGGAGGCCCGGGAGAGTAGGAGCCTCTTCCGGCGTGGCGGGCCCTCCGCGGAGACGCCCGAGACGGCCTTCCGGAAGCCGGTCCTCTCCGGCGGGGGCGGCCTAACGGACCGAGAGGTCCACGGCCACCGGAAGAGCCCTTCTGCGCCAGTTGGCGAGGCTGCCTGGGCTCCCTTCGTACTTCTCGACGAGCAGTCCTCGGGCAAGCTCGTCTTCTTCGGGGTCTTCGACGACGCGGGCCCGCCCCTCGAAACGTTCGCCCGCTATGCGGACCGTGACCCTGGAATCCCGGCGGAGGTTCCTTACCCAGTCCGAGTGGTCGCTATCGGAGAGCATGTAGAGGGTGTGGGTCTCGGGTACGAGGGCGAACCAGATCTCGATCTCGTGCGCCCTGCCCGTCACCCTGCCCGTGGTCGTCAGGTAGCAGAAGTCCTCGTTGGCGAGGGTGCGCAGGTCTGCCGGCACCTACGAGGCGTCCGCGGTCTCGCGCTGGCGGAGCTCGACGCGCCGGATCTTGCCGCTCGTGGTTTTCGGGAGGTCGGCGATGAACTCTATCCGGCGGGGGTACTTGTACGGAGCTGTGTGCGCCTTGCAGTAGTCCTGGATCTCCCTCGCCAGGGCGTCCGAGGGCTCGTGGTCCTTGCCCACGACTACGTAAGCCTTGACCACGCTGCCGCGGTCCTTGTCGGGGGCGGGCACGACGGCGCTCTCGACTACCGCGGGGTGCTCGATCAGGACGCTCTCCACCTCGAAAGGCCCTATGCGGTAACCGGCCGAGAGGATGACGTCGTCCGAGCGGCCGACGAACCAAAGGTAGCCGTCCGCGTCCCTGTAAGCTCTGTCTCCGGTGAGGTAGAGCCCGTCTCTGAGTACCGCCTCGGTCTCGTCCGGCTGCCCCCAGTACTCCTTGAAGAGGCATGGGATGCGGCCGTCGAGCGCTATGTCGCCGGGCTCGTCAGGCGGGCACTCCTGGCCTTCCGGATCCACTACCCTCACCTCGCAGCCGGGAGAGGGCTTGCCCATCGAGCCTGGGCGCACCTCGAGGCCTGGGTAGTTGGCGACGAGCAGGGTGTTCTCGGTCTGCCCGTAGCCGTCGTAGATCGTGAGCCCGTGCAGCTCTTTCCACCGCTCTATGACCGGCGGGTTCAGGGGCTCGCCGGCCGAGACGGCGTGGCGGACCGTCGAGAGGTCGGCCCGCTCGAGCTCGGGGGCCTTGGCGAGGAGGCGGTACTCGGTTGGCGCCTGGCAAAGGACGGTGATACGAAAGCGTTCTATCAGGTCGAGGCGTTCGGCAGGGTCGAAGCCACCCTCGTGGAAGAAGATCTCGGTCCCCTGGCTCCACGGCCCGAGGAAGACGTTCCAGATGCTCTTGGCCCACCCCGTCCCCGAGGTGCACCAGAGCCGGTCCCCCTCCCGAAGGTCCAACCAGTACTTCGCCTGCATCCGCTTGGCGTGCGTGTAGCCGTGGGTGTGCAACACCCCCTTCGGGTGTTTCGTCGTCCCCGAGGTGTACAGGATGAAAGCGCCCTCGTCCGCCGCCGTGTCCTCGGCGGCGAACTTTTCGGAGGCGCCGTCCATGAGGTCCTCGAGAGACTCCCAACCTTCGCGCTCCTCACCTAAAGAGAGAAAGGACCGCAGGGTCTGTGGCCCGGCTTCGGTGCGCATCCTCTCGGCCTCGGCGAAGCCTTCGGGGCCGGAGATCATGGCCACCGAGCCCGAGTGCTCGGCGCGGAACTCGAGGTCGCTGGCCCGCAGCTGCGGGGCGCAAGGGATGGCTATGGCGCCGAGCTTGAGCAGGCCGGTCAGGACTACGTGCCACTCGGGGACCTTGCCGAGTAGGACCATCACCCTGTCGCCGCGCTCGATGCCAAGGTTTCGGGCCGCCCCGGCGAACCTGTTGGAGAGGGCGGAGAATCGGGCGAAGTCCAGTCGCCGCTCCTCGCCGTTCGCTCCAAGCCAGATCATCGCCGGCCGATCCTGCGCGGCCCACCGGTCCACCACGTCGCGCCCGAAGTTGAACCTCTCCGGCGTCTCCCAGTCGAAATTCGCGTAGGTACTGGCGTAATCCCCGATGTTCGCCACGCTCTCTCACCCTTCCCCAGAGGTCAGACTCCTGGTGCCGCATTTTACTAGAAGCCAGATCGCGGGCGCGTGGAGCGGAGACTCTGACAGGAGCGCAAAACCCGCGACGGTTCCCGCCCCGAACGACCGAGACAACCGCTCTCCTTCGCCGTCTTGATGGCGCTCGTGGTCTTCGGGGGCGCCCGGCTGCCCGGGTTTTCGTAGGGGCGCCGTTCTTCCGATAAACTAACACCGATGGTCCCTGGCATGGAGGCGTGATGGTGGAACGAGCGGTCATACTCGGGGCGGCGAGGACGCCGTTTGGAAGGTTCGGCGGGGCGCTCTCCCCCTTGAGCGCGCCCGAGCTCGGGGGGGCGGCAATCCGGGAGGCGTTGGACCGCTCCGGGGTAGAGGACGCAGAGCTGCAACACTCCGTCTTCGGCGTCGTGGTTCAGGCGGGGCTGGGCCAGATCCCCTCCCGCCAGGCCAACTTCCACGCCGGCCTTCCCTTCTCGCTCACCACGGAGACCCTGAACCAGGTGTGCGCCTCGGGCTTGCGCAGCGCGACCTTGGCCGAGACCATGATCCGGGCCAAAGACTACGAGGTGGTCCTGGCCGGTGGCATGGAGAGCATGTCCAACTGCCCCTACCTGCTGCCGAAAGCCCGCTGGGGGGCACGCATGGGCGACGTGCCCGCCCTCGACGCCATGATGCACGACGGGCTGCTCGACGCCTTCGAGCACGTGAACATGGTCCGCTTCGGCACAGAGGGCGCCAAGAAGTTCGGCATCTCCCGCCAGGAGCAGGACGAGTGGGCCCTGAGAAGCCACCAGAGGGCGGCGGCCGCCAACGACGACGGTCATCTTGCGGAGGAGATCGTCGGCATCAAGGTCCCTGGCAAGAAGGGCAAGACGACCTACGTCGAGCACGACGAGCCCATCAGGCGCGACACCACCCTAGAGAAGCTCGCGGCGCTCAAGCCCATAGACGAGGGCGGGACCGTCACCGCCGGCAACGCGCCCGGGGTGACCGACGGGGCAGGGGCCCTGGTGCTCGCGAGCG
>JADDPU010000510.1:5851-7595 GCA_016781725.1 Rubrobacter sp.
CGCTAGGGACCATCGTGGCGCACGCGAAGGTGGCCGAGGAGCCGCCGAACCTGTTGACCGTGCCCGGTAACGCCGGGAAGCTGGCGCTGGAGAAGGCCGGATGGAGCGCCGGGGCTTTGGACCTGGTGGAGATAAACGAGGCGTTCGCGGGGGTGGCGATCCACTCCACGAACATCCTCGGTGTAGATCCCGATATCGTCAACGTCAGCGGCGGCGCCCTGGCGCTCGGCCACCCGATAGGGGCGTCCGGGGCGCGCATCCTGATGACGCTCGCCTACGGGCTCCGGCGCAGGGGTGGCGGGAGGGGGTTGGCGACGCTCTGCTCCGGCGGCGGTCAGGGCGACGCGGTGCTGGTGGAGGTCTAGAGGATGGGTGATGCGGATAGTCCGGGGGTGGTGACTCCTTCTCCGCCTCTGATCTACGCCGGCGCCCTGGCCGCCGGTCTGGTGGCGAGCACTTTCGGCTACAGGAGACAGGTGCGGCGTTGGACCTAGACGAGAACGTCAACCTGCTCCCCCACGGCGACGCCTCGCCAAAGGTCGCCCCCTCGGCGTGGATAGCGCCGGGCGCCTACGTTATAGGAAAGGTCCATCTCGGGGAGGAGGTGAGCGTCTGGTACGGGGCCGTTCTGCGCGGCGACACCGAACCCATCCGCATCGGGGCCAGGACGAACGTACAGGACGGCTGCGTGTTGCACGCCGACCCCGGTTATCCGGCGGTGGTCGGGGAGGGCTGCGTGGTCGGGCACAAGGCGATCGTGCACGGGTGCGAGATCGGGGACGACTGCCTCGTCGGCATGAACGCGACGATCCTGAACGGGGCGAAGATCGGGGCCGGCTCGATAGTCGCCGCCGGGGCCGTGGTCCCCGAAGGTCGCGAGTTCCCGCCGGGCAGCCTCATCGTCGGCATCCCCGCCAAACGCGTCGGCGACGTGGGCGAGGAGCAAGCACGCGACATAGCCCGAGGCGCCAGAGAATACGTCGAGCGGGCCGCCGCTCACCGGCGCTCATTGGGGGCCTGATCTTTATGGGCATCCCGGCGGATGAGGCCTCAAAGACCGGAGACTACACTCTAGGGGTCGAGGAAGAATACCAGGTCATAGACGCCGAGAGCCGGGGGTTGGACCCTCGCGGCGAGCAGGTGTTGGAGCGGGCGCGGCAGGCTTTGGGCGATCAGGTCGTGCCCGAGTTGCGGGCCTCCCAGATCGAGGCCGTGACCCCGGTCTGTCGCACGCTTGCGGAGGTGCGGGCCGAGTTGCTGCGGCTGCGACGCGGCGTCATAGCGGCGGCGGAGCAGGAACATTGCCGCATCGTTGCCGCGAGCACGCATCCGTTCTCGTACTGGCAGGAGCAGCCGATCACACCCGACGAGCGCTACGGAAGGCTCGTAGAGAGCTACAAGCAACTCACTTACGAGCAGCTCGCGTTCGGCTTCCACGTGCACGTAGGCCTGGACGACCGCGAGGCGGCGCTTGGGGTGATGAACCACCTGCGGGTGTGGTTGTCGCCGCTCCTCGCGCTCTCGGCGAACTCTCCTTTCTGGCTCGGCGAGGACACAGGCTACGCCAGCTACCGCACCCAGGTCTGGGGCAGGCTGCCGGCCGCGGGGCCTCCTGCGCCATTCGCCTCGCTCGCCGAGCACGACGCCCTGATCGAGGCGCTGGTCCAGACCGGTGGGGTGCTTGACTCGGCCAGCGTCTACTGGGACGTGCGGCTACCCGAGAAGCTCGAGACCGTCGAGATAC
>JADDPU010000596.1 GCA_016781725.1 Rubrobacter sp.
GGAGCTGGGTTCCCCCCTCGGTGATGTCCGTCACCATGAGCGCCGAGAACAGGTAGTCGTTCTCCTCTCGCAGCTTCTCCAGGGCTTCGAGCAGGTCGTCCTTCCGTCTGAGGAGCCCAGTCCCTACAGTCTCGATCTGGGAGACGCTAACCTTCTGGCCCGAGCTGGTCCCGTACTCCTTCGCGTCGCGGCCGACGATCTGCTCCGCCGAGAGGCCAGAGACGTCGGAGGAGGCCTCGAACATCTCGGTCCCGAACTCCTCAGCGTCGAGCTCGAGCAGCTCCTCCAAATACCTCACTACCTCGCGGTCCCGCCCGGTGGTGGTCGGGGAGTTCAGGATCACCGTGTCAGAGAGGACCGCCGCAAGCAACATCTTCGCGGTTGGCTCAGCGATCCTCAGGCCGCTCGCCTTGAAGCGCTCGACTACCAGGGTCGCCGTCGAGCCCACGGGGTCGAAGGTGGCCGGTATGGGCGAGGTGGTCTCGATGTCGCCCACGTGGTGGTGGTCGAGTATCTCCACTACCTCGGCCTTCTCCACGCCCTTCACGCTCTGGCCCACCTCGGCGTGGTCCACAAGGAGGACGCGCCTGGGCTTCGGGTTGAGGAGGTCGGTCCTGGTGACGACCCCGATGGGCACCGTATCCTCGTCCACGGCGATGGCCGCCCTGTAGTGGACCTCCATCACGTGCTCGGTAATCTCCGTGAGCAGGTCGTCGGGGTGGACGGTGAGGGGGTTCTCGCTCATCACCTCCCAGCAAGGGACGGAGAGCTGTATCAGACGGCTCGTCACATAGGAGTCGAGGGGGCTCAGCACGACCGCAGTCCCCTCCTCCTCGGCCAACCGAAGAACCTCCTCCTCGGGACGCACCCCGTTGGAGACGACGAGTACCCCGGCCCCCAGCTCTATCGCCCGCCGCTGGCCCTTCGGCCTGTCCCCCATCACCACGACGTCCCCGGGCTCCATGGATTGGCCCATCGAGTTCACGCTCATCGAGATCACCCACAGCTGGCCCGAGATCTCGCGGTCCTCCCCGACGAGCAACTCGCCCCCCAAGACCTCGACCATAGCCCCGACGGAGACGGGGCTCTCCGCGAACGAAGACGCCCCGTGCGACTCCCTGACGTACATGCGCGCCAGATTGCGCTCCGTGATGATCCCCGTGAGCGAGCCGGCGTCGTCCACGATCGGGACCTGACTTATGTTGCGCTTCGCCATCATCAGGCCCACGTTGCGCAAAGGGTCGTTCCTGTGGGCGACTGCCACGTCCTCGGCCATCACGTCCTTGACCCGCAGCATGATGTGCTCGAGCAGCTTGGGCGCTTCGGCCCCGCTCTTTTTCAGGGCCCACTCGGTCTGGGAGTTAACCTCGCCCAGCCGGGCCGGCGCGTATAAGTTCTCCGGGTCCACGAGGTTCTTGTACTCGGCGTATCCGATGGCCGAGGCTATCGTGTCCGTATCTGGGTTCTTGTGGCCTGTTACATATACGTGCGGCATGGCACCCTCCGTTGCCTTTATCTAAGCCGTTTTCTCGCTTTTTCGGGGCAGTCCTGATACCTACCCGATGCCTACCCGGTCCACGCCGGGCCCCTTTTGCAAATCCAGATGATACTAGAATCCGTAGGAATCTATCCGGTCGGCGGCCATTTGTTGGGTCTCGGAAGTTCGATGCGCGCTAGACTGACTCCGACGTGAGTGAGGCGATCCTCAAGACGGTTCTCTGGCTATGCTTGCTCTGCCCAGTGCTCAGCGCCGCCTGCGCCACGGGTCCCGCCGCGGAGGCACCCGCCTCGACCTAAGCGACCAGCACCACCGACGTGGCCTCATCTCAAGTTCCTACTACGGCAAGGGTCTCTACGGGGATCTGCTCCTACGACACCGAGGTGTTTTCCCCAAGCAGCGTCCGGGAGCGGACTACGCGACGGCGGCGGCGAGAGGTAAGCTGAAGCTAGACGATATTCGTACCAGCCTCTTTATAATAAACTTTATCCCGGATACAGCTTTGGGCGTTGTCAGTCTCGGGCGGCCAAAAAGCCTGGCTCTGCGAAGATCGCCCAAGTCAAGAACCCGGCCATACTCACCAAAGG
>JADDPU010000095.1 GCA_016781725.1 Rubrobacter sp.
TCTCGCTGACCAACTGCCTCCACGCCGAGCTGGAGGCGTTCTGGCCGGGCGCGGACCGCGTCTTCTGCAAGACATGATCGCCGAAGAGCACCAGGGCAAAGGGTACGGACGCCGCGCGATGGAGCTCCTCATCGAACACGTGAAGATGAGGCCGATGGCCGAAGAGTTGACTCTGAGCTACGTGCCGGGCGAAGGCAGCCCCGAGGGCTTCTACCGCGGGCTCGGCTTCGAGCCCACGGGCGAGGAGAACGACGGCGAGGTAATGATGAGCCTCCGCCTGAAGCGCGACTGAGGTCCCAGCGGACCGGAAAGCCGGCCCGTTCCGGAGGGTCCGCTTTGCGCCGTGCAAGCCGTTTGCGAGCCTCACGACGGAGGGTCGGGGCGCGCGCCCCGACCCTCATCGGCGAGCCCCGATCAGGGCTCCACCCTGCCACGGGTCGTTCTTACAAAGACCGCAGGGGCGTGAAGTATCCTTCGCCCCAGATCGAGTTGAAGAACTTGCGTGGGCTCGTGAATTTTCTCTCGCAGTGCCTGGTGAGATCCTTGCCGTCCACGAGCACCCGGTCGAAGCCTCTGCCGCACTCGACGACGTCTCTTGCGGCGGGGCCGTTTTTGGCTAAGATCGCGTCTCTGCCGTCTCCTGCGTTAACGGCGTCCACGTCGTCGGCGTCTTCGCCGAACGGAGGTCCTGTGAAGACGAAGTCGTCGCCGGTGCCGCCGGACAGGGCGTCGCTCCCCTTGCCGCCGCCCACGAAGTCGCCGCCGGGGCCGCCGGCGAGCGCCCTGTCACCGGCCCTTGGCCCGACCTCGTTGCCGCCAAGCACCGCGTCCCTGCCCTCTCCGCCGGACAGGGCGTCGGTACCCCTGAAGCCAAGCAGGTCATCGTCGCCGCCGTTACCCGCAAGGGCATCGGTGCCGTTGGTTCCCCTGAGGGTGTCGTCGCCCGGGCCGCCGGCGCGGGCGACCGCCAACGCCACCCCGCTGGCCACGACCAGCGTCGCCGCCATCACCGCGAGCAACAGGATCGCTCTTCGCATCCACCGTCTCGTCTCTTCGTGGCGGGACGCGAGACCCCGCCGACTACCAGGTCATCCCCGCACGATAGCGGCCCCTGGCACGCCGGCGCATCCCCCAAATGAGCTAGTTTCGAAACTTTTTGCCCGGCCCCAGCGGTCCGAGCGCCGCACGAGGGCGTGCCGTTCGGCCGGGTTCGGTCCGGCGCCGGGCGGCTCAGCAGTTGGGCAGGACCCCTTCCCGCTCGAGGAACCCTTGCAGGCCGAGGCCGCTCTGTTCTAGGCGCTCGGCGTTGTGCACGCCCAGGTAGCGGTAGTGCCAGGGCTCCCACCGGTAGCCGCTCTGGTCCCGGCCGGGGGGGTAGGCCAGGACGAAACCGTACTCCGGGGCGTGCCGTCGCAGCCACACCGAGGCGCTGGTGAACCCGAAGCGGCGCTTGACCTGGTAGGCGGCGGCCGCGTTCGTAAAGTCCACGGCGGTACCTAGCTGGTGCTGGCTGTGTCCCGGCGTGGCGCTCATCGCGTTCGCCCCGGCGCCGTAGATGCTCCTGAGCCTGCCGTAGGAGACCTGCTGCTCCGCGTAGGAGCGGAAGGCCGAGGCGACCACCAGCTCCTCGCCGTCGGCCGCCGCCGCCGACACCAGGCCCTTCAGCTGCTCGGCTGCCTCGCGGCGGAGGAGCATCTCCCGGCCGCCCAGCGTGGGGACGCCGTTGGCAGGTAGGGAGACGAGGTCCTCGGGGACGTAATCTTCGGGCAACCCGTGAGAGCGGTCCACGAGCACCAGCTCATCGTCGCAGGTCTCCGCCGTCGCCGACACGGGCGCCGCCCGGTTCACCCCCGCTCGCCCGCGGATGTGGAGGTCGTCCTCTCCGGCGCGCGGGGCCTCGCCACCGTCGACTGAGGGCGGGCGCGGGGGGTCTTCGGTCGGCGTGGAAGGCAGGGCAGCGGTCAGGATCACCTCCTGCTCGACCACAAGGAGCAGGCCGAGGAGGACGAGTACGGAGAGAACGGCGAGAGCGGCGGGCAACCGCCCGACGCCGTGACGGAGTCCGGCGGCGCGCAGGAGGTTTATAGAGCCCTTTTTCCTCCCCAACCTCACGCCACGATACGCTAGCGCACCGCGCCGGCCCTGTCCAGACCCCGAAGGGGGCGCTACCCCCGTCCTTTGGGTGGCCGCGCGGGGCGCACGAGGTACTGGACGTAGCCGCGCGGGCTGCGCTCCGCCTCCTCGCTAAGCTCCCTGACCCGCCACTCGGCCTGCTCCAGGGTCGGGTAGCGGGCCACCCCTATCTTCCCGAAGAGCGTCACGGCCACCACCTCGAAGCCTTCCGGTTCAACCCGGTTCGACACCAGCCTCCCTCCTTGACCCCTTTTCATTTTGCCTGCTAAGATCGCCGTTAACAATGCCTTTTCGGGAAAGGGAGTACAGGCGGCACGGGTCCACAGCGCCCGGCGCCCCACCGATGGAGGAGACACGATGCTAGAGGGACTCACCCAGGACTACCAGCTCACCCTGCCCTACATCCTGCGGCGGGCCGAGCAGCTCTACGGGTACCGGGAGATCGTCACCCGCCGTCCCGACAAGACCTTTCACCGCTACACCTTCGCGGACTTTGTAGCCCGCTCCAAGAGGCTCGCCGTCGCCCTGACGGGGCTCGGGCTCGAACCCGGCGATAGGGTCGGCACGCTCGGCTGGAACACCTACCAGCACCTCGAAGCCTACTTCGGCATCCCCTCCTCGGGGGCGGTCTTGCACACGCTCAACCCGCGGTTGCACCAGGACGACCTCGCCTACATCGCCAACCACGCCGAAGACCGGGTCATGCTCGTCGACGAGACCCTGCTTCCGGTCTTCGAGAAGTTCCGCGAAGAGACGAACGTCGAGCACGCGGTGGTAGTGACCGAGGGCGGGGACGTCCCCGAAGGCATGATCTCCTACGAGGACCTCCTCTCAGGCGCCGACGAGACCGACTTCGAGTACCCAAACTTCGACGAGAAGCAGGCCGCCGCGATGTGCTACACCTCGGGGACCACGGGCCGCCCCAAGGGGGCCCTCTACTCGCACCGCTCGACCGTTTTGCACTCCATGATGGTCGCGATGGGCAACACGTTCGCGCTCTCAGAGGAGGACTGCGTCTTGCCGGTCGTCCCGATGTTCCACGTCAACGCCTGGGGTTTGCCCTTCGCCTCGGTCCTCGTAGGGGCGAAGCTGATGATGCCAGGCCCAAACCTCGACCCGGCGAGCCTGCTCGAGGGCTTCGAGCAGGAGGGCGTGACGTTCACGGCGGGGGTGCCTACGGTCTTCCTGGCCGTCTTGCAGGCGCTCGACGCGGAGCCTGACCGGTACGATCTCTCGAGGCTGCGGAGCATGGTCATCGGGGGCGCCGCGGTGCCCAAAGGCGTTATCAAGGCCTACAAGGAACGTCACGGCATACAGGTGGTCCACGCCTGGGGCATGACGGAGATGAGCCCCATCGGGACCGTCGCCAACCTGCCCACCCGAATCAGGGAGCTCCCCGAGGAGGAGCAGCTCGAGTACAGGGCCAAGCAGGGCTATCCCGTGCCCCTCGTGGAGATCAGGGCGCGCGGGGACGAGGGGTTCGTGCCGTGGGACGGCGAGTCTCTGGGCGAGCTCGAGGTGCGCGGGCCGTGGATAGCCTCTTCGTACTACGAGGCGCCCGAAGGTGCCGACAGGTTCACCGAGGACGGCTGGTTCAAGACCGGGGACATCGTCACTATCGACGGGTTCGGGTTCATCAAGATCGCGGACAGGAGCAAGGACCTCATAAAGAGCGGGGGGGAGTGGATCTCCTCTGTCGAGCTCGAGAACGCCCTGATGGCCCACCCCGCAGTCGCCCAGGCCGCCGTCATCGCGATCCCGCACGAGAAGTGGGACGAGAGACCCTTGGCCGCCATCGTCCTCAAGGAGGGCGAGAGCGCCACAGAGGAAGACCTCAGGAGACACCTCGAGAGCGACTTCGCGAAGTTCTGGCTGCCCGACGCCTACGAGTTCGTCGAGTCCATCCCGATGACGGCCACAGGCAAGTTCCAGAAGCTCAAGCTGCGCGAGCGGTTCGCGGGTTATCAGTCGGCCAAGAGCTAGCAGCCGTAGATGAAGGTCATCGGGGCCGGCTTCGGCCGCACGGGCACGACATCGCTCAAGGCGGCGCTCGAGGAGCTCGGCTTCGATCCCTGCTACCACATGACGGAGGTCTTCGCGCACCCGGAGCACGTGGACTTCTGGGTATCGGCCTGGCGCGGAGGGCCCGTGGATTGGGACGGGGTCCTCGGCGGTTACGAGGCGGCCGTGGACTGGCCGGCCTGCGCGTTCTACGAGGAGCTCATGCGGCGCTACCCGGACGCGAAGGTGCTGCTCAGCGTGCGAGACCCCGAGCGATGGTACGAGAGCACCAGGACCACCATCTACGAGTTGAGCATGCTGGTGGATCGCTCCCCGATCTCGCGCGCCATCTTCGCCCTCATAAGCTTCTTCGTCTTCGGCGGGTTCGCGAGCAACAGAAGCGACGTGGTGGGAGAGATAGTCTGGCGGGGCACCTTCGACGGCCGCTTCGAGGAAAGAGACCATGCCATAGGGGTCTTCGAGCGGCACAACGAGGAGGTCAAGCGCCGCGTCCCGCCGGAGAGATTGTTGGTCTACGAGGTGAGCGAGGGTTGGGGACCGCTGTGCGCCTTTCTCGACGTGCCCGAGCCGGAGGGGCCGTTCCCGCGGCTCAACGACGCGTCCCGAATGCGGCGCGGGATGCAGGTTATCAGGGGGCTCTCGGTCGCCGTGCCCGCCGCGTTGGTCCTCCTGCTGGCCCTCGGTGCCCTCTCGCTGATCCGCCGGCGCGCGTAACCGAAGATTCGACGGGAGAAGGATGGACCGAGCAGAGATCCGGGTGCAAAAGAACGTGCCGGCCGAGATGCGCGACGGTACGACTTTGCTCTCCAACGTCTATCGGCCCGCGGGGGACGGCGAGTACCCGGTCCTCCTTACGCGCCTTCCCTACGGTAAAGACCTGCCGCTCGGGACCTCCGTACTCGACCCGATCAAGGCCGCCCAGGCCGGCTACGTGGTCGTCGTGCAGGACGTGCGGGGACGGTACCGTTCGGAGGGCAAGTTCGTCCCCTTCGTCAGCGAGTACGAGGACGGTTACGACACCGTCGAGTGGGCCGCGAGGCTGCCTGGCTCGAACGGCTCCGTCGGGATGTACGGCCTCTCGTACTTCGGCAAGACCCAGTGGCAGGCCGCCGTCATGCGCCCGCCCTCGCTTAAGAGCATGGTCCCCGGCATCACCTGGGGAAACCACCTGAACGGCGTCCAGATGCGCGGCGGTGTCCAGGAGCTCGGGCTCATGCAGTACTGGGCCCCGGTCTCGCTGGCCCTCGACCTCCTGTTGCGCAAGTACGCGGGCGACCCAGAGCGGATAGGGGAGAGGATGCCCGCGCTGGTCGAGGTCATAGACACCATCCTCGCCGGTGGAGGCTACGATGCCCTGCCGCTCGCCGACCTTCCGAACCCCGACGATCTCCTCTCCTTCGTGCGGGGCGGCTTCGAGCGGGGCGTGGACCACGAGGGCTGGGACCACCTCAACATCGACGGCAAGTACGGCCGGGTGGAAGCGCCCACCTTCCACATCGGCGGCTGGTACGACTGCTTTATCGGGGAGACGCTGCGCCAGTACGCGGCGATGAAGGAGAGGGCCGGCGAGGCCGGGATGCGCCCGCCGCGCCTGATGGTCGGCCCCTGGACTCACGGGGCCTTCGGGAGTACCTTCGGAGATCTGGACTTCGGCATCGGCAGCTCGGGGTTCTTCCTGAACTACCGGGGCGACCTCACAGACGCCCACCTCCGCTGGTTCGACGCGACCTTGAAGGGCGAGGAGTCGGCGCTGGATGGCACGCCCCCTGTCCGGGTCTTCGTGATGGGGGAGAACCGCTGGCGCGGCTACGAGGAATGGCCGCCCCCCGGGGCCCGTCAGGAGGATTGGCACCTGCGCTCCGGCGGAGGCTTGCTGCGGGAACCCGGCGGGGCCGGCGATGATCCCGCATCCTACGACTACGATCCCGAAGACCCCGTCCCGACGGTGGGCGGCCCCATCCTGATGGCGCCCATCCACCGCGCGGGCCCGCGCGACCAGCGCCCCGTGGAGGCCCGCCAGGACGTGCTCGTCTACACGAGCCCGCCGCTCGAGAGCCCTTACACGGTGCTAGGGTCCGTCTACGTGACGCTCTTCGCCGCCTCCTCCGCGCCGGACACGGACTTTGTGGCGCGCCTGGTGGACGTGCACCCTGACGGACGGGCGATGGGGGTGGCTGACGGGATCCTGCGGGCGAGCGCGCGGGAGAGCTATCCTGTGCCCGGCGTAATAAAGCCTGTGGCCCCGTCGCCGATCGAGCCCGGGGAAGTGTACGAGTACGCGATCGACCTGTGGGCGACGGGGATCACTTTTCTTGCCGGGCACCGGTTGCGGGTGGAGATCACCTCGAGCTCCCACCCCCGCTGGGAGCGCAACCTCAACACCGGCGAGAGCGCGGTCCACTCCTCCCGGACCGAGGTCGCCCACCAGACGATCTTCCACGACGCCGCCCACCCGAGCCGCTTGACCCTGACGGTCGTCGACGAGTAGGAGGCCAAGATGAGCGTGTCAAAAGCCGTGCTGATCACGGGTTGCTCGTCCGGCATCGGCCGGGCTACCGCCGAGCGGCTGGCTGGCGTGGGCTGGAAGGTCTACGCCACGGCCCGCAGCGTCGAGTCGATCTCACCCCTAAAGGACCGGGGCTGCGAGCTACTCCCCCTCGACGTGACCGACGAGGGCTCGATGCGGGCCGCCGTCGAGGAGGTCGAGGGGCGGGAGGGCGCCGTCGGGGTGCTGATCAACAACGCAGGCTACAGCCAGTCGGGGGCGGTGGAGACGGTGCCGATGGAGAAGGTCCGCCGGCAGTTCGAGACTAACTTCTTCGGTCTGGTCAGGTTGTGCCAGCTGGTCCTGCCGGGGATGCGGCGGCAAGGCTACGGCAGGATCGTGAACGTCTCGTCGATGGGCGGGAAGCTGACCTTTCCGGGAGGCGGCTACTATCATGCGACCAAGCACGCGGTCGAGGCCGTGAGCGACGCGCTGCGCTTCGAGGTCAAGGGTTTCGGGGTCGGGGTCTCGGTGATAGAGCCTGGCCTGATCCGCACTGGCTTCGCGCGGACTACCGTCGGCTTGATGGAGGAGCCCGACGAGAAGGGTTCCGACGGCCCGTACTCGGGCTTCGAGGCCGCGGTGGCGAGGACGACGGCGGAGACCTACGAGCGCGGGCCGCTTCTCAGGCTCGGCGGCGGTCCCGAGGCGGTCGCCGAGAGTATCGAGGAGGCTATCTCCGCCCGCAACCCCCGCAGCCGCTACGCGGTTACGCCTTCGGCCCACCTCTTCCTCTGGCTGCGGCGTCTGTTGCCGGACCGGGCCTGGGACGCGGTTCTAAGGTCGAGTTACCCCAGCCCGGGGGTCAGACCGTGAGGATAGAAGGCCGC
>JADDPU010000499.1 GCA_016781725.1 Rubrobacter sp.
GGATTCGAACCCACGAGACGGCTTGACACCGCCTACGCGATTTCCAGTCGCGCTCCTTCGGCCAACTCGGACACCTCTCCTGGAAACGCCGCCGGAAGAGTTTACCAAACGGCCCGCCGGACGTTGGGCGGGGACTACAAGCCCTTGCCGGTCGGGCCGGGCTCGCTCCGGCTCCTCCGTAGGCGGCGGATCAGAAGAGCGCCCATGATCAGGAAGATGAGCGCGTGGCTTATGGCGAAGAACTCGCGGCCGTAGTAGGCGCTGTTGTAGTAGGAGACGGAGCTCGACCAGGTCCAATCCGTGATCGGCCAGAATAGCGGGCGCACGTCGTCGACGTGCGTGAGGAAGTCGGCGACGGTGTGCCCCAACCACCCGAGCACGAACCAGAGCAGGATCCTGCGCCGGTCGCGGCGCCCGAGCTTGAGCAGCCAGTACACGAGCAGCAACGCGACCGGCGGAACCGCCGAGTGCAGGATGCTCCCGACCGTCCCGAACGGTCCTGTGAAGTAGATCGCCTCGAGCAGTTCCTCGGAGTCCATCGAGGACCAGCCGTCCCGCAGGTAAACAGGCCCGATGTAGTAGGCGGTGGCGGCGAAAGACGGCAGGTCCGGGATCCGAGATCGTCATCTCCCCTTCCCGCCTTCGTGGTACACGACCGGAAGCAGATACCTACGCACGAGGGGCCGGATCGTTTCGCCCGTCGGCCAGCGGCCGGATGACGGTCCTGGAGGTCTGGACAGCCCGCTCGCTGCCGGCCCGGCCGTCGGCCAGCCCGGCGGCCACGCTCACGAGGGCGGGGTAGTCGCCGTTGGCGCCCTCGATGCGTTCAGCGATGCCGAGCAAGGCGTCGGCCTTGTCGGAGCTGGGGTCGGCGGAGGGCGAGAGGTCGGCGGAGCGCAGGAAACGCGCGAGATCCCGGTCCTCGACGCTCCTGGCGTCCATCTCCAGCGCGCCGGCGAGGGTCGCGGCGAGCGGCGAATCGGGCGCACCTCTCTCGGGCGTCTGCACGGCGGGCTTCTGCTCCTCAAGGCGAATGTTCTTCATCAGGAGGGCTGCGAGGAGGGCGAGGGCGACGAGGGTAAAGAGGAAACCGTCGTGGATCGAGCCCGAGAGGCCCTTGCGGGCTACCTGGAGGATCTGACCGAATGAACCCCCGCAACGCACCCTCCCGACGACTCTGCTCCTCTACCATCCCACTGCCGCTTCACGAAACACTCGCCCACGTGACGAGCCTACGCCCGACCTTTGCAGTTTCAACCTTTGCATCTGAAAAGTGTTGTGAGGGCATCCATCCGCGCCGGTGTAGAGCCCACCGGGCGGGCTGCCGCCTGGCGTCTCATCCGAGAAGCGCCCCCCTCTCGATTCACGGCTAATGGGGTATTACAAGGTTCGCGGCAACGAAGATCTGAGGAAACGTAACCAGTTGGCGCTCAGTACTGCCTCTCGAACCGCGGCGGGGACGATAGACCCCACCCTGTATAGGTCGGCTACG
Organism: Rubrobacter sp.; assembly: GCA_016781725.1. Lineage (GTDB taxonomy): Bacteria > Actinomycetota > Rubrobacteria > Rubrobacterales > Rubrobacteraceae > Rubrobacter_D. The sequence continues at coordinate 1,493 of JADDPU010000499.1, forward strand.
GTATCCACCTCCAAGGGGCTCTCTTCCAGGCCGAAGCCTCCGTCCAAGTCGGACCCTATGCCTACGTGCTCCCAACCGCAAACGCTTGCGACATGGTTCGCGTGTCGGCGCAGGTGTTCGTCGAGCGTGACGGAGAGAGATCTATCCCCGCTCCAGCGAGGCTCGAGAAAACCGTTGTAGAGGACGAGGCCGATCACCCCGCCTCGTTCGGCCACCGCGCGGATGACCTCGTCGCTGAGATGCCTATCTGTAGGGGCCAAGGCCCTGGCGTTCGCGTGCGACGCACAAACCCGGGGAAACCCCAGGTCCAGCCCTTGCCAGACACCCTCGTCGGTGAGGTGCGAGATGTCCCAGATAAATCCTAGGTCTGCCATCTGCTCAAGCAACTCGAACCCCCGCGGCGTCAAGCCTCCCTCTTTGAACGTTGAGCTGCCTCCACCTACCCCCGTTCCGTACCGCGTGTCACCGAAGGTGAGCCCGATCATCCGTAGACCGCGCTGCCACCATCCGGGTAGGTCACTTACGTGGACGATCGGGTCGGCGCCCTCCATGAGTAATACCAGGCCAGGCCTGCGGTCGGCTCGCCACAGCCTCAGGTGATGATCCAGGTCATTGACGGATTTGAGGAGTCGTATGCGTCCCTGCTCCTCCCACCCCTCATACAACCTTATTTGGGTAAGCGCCTGCGCTTCGGCCTCCTCCGACGTACGGTAGAGAGCCGATCTTGGTTCGAACCCCTCGCCGACGTCCTCTGCCAGGAAACCCGCGGTCACGGTCGCGAACGCCACCGCTATGCCGCCCCGCTCGAGGTCGGGGAGCGAAACGGTGGCCTGCCTCTCCGCGCGTCTTTCGAAAGTTCTTATCTCAGCCACACTCGACGTTAGGCTACGTCCGAAGAGTGTCGCGTTCTCTGCCAGGTCGAGATGCGCATCCACGAGGGGCAGGTTACCTAGAGGCGGTTGCTCCACCTACGCTCCGTCGACTTTCTCGAACGCGTCGCCAACCACAGCCCCGAGCCGGTTTGCTGCTGATTCGTCGCACTCGACTCCCCAGCGAACGACCAAGGCGCCACGAGCGCAACATCAGACATCAGCCTATCGGCGCGGTCGCTTGGCGAATCCTCCCCTTCAGACGTTCCTGGTGGGGAGGCCGCCGGACGACGACGCACCGCGGTCATCATCCGGCCTTCTCGGCGCGGCGCAGGCCGTAGACGGCCCAGAGGGCGAGCGCGACGACGAGGGCCGCGCTTATGGCGAAGGCTGTGGCGACGTCAGTCGGGTCGCCGGCCAGGAAGCCGCGGGCTGCGGTGAGGATCGGGGTGAAAGGGTTCAGGCGGGCTACGGTCTCGATCCAGCCCGTGAGAAGGTTGAGCGGCACGAAGACGGGCGCCAGGAAGAGGACCAGGAAGATGGGGGTGCGTATCAGGGGGCCTGCCTGCTGGGTGCGCAGCAGCATCGCCACCCCAGCCCCGAAGAGGGTGGCCGCTATGTTCACCAGCACCGCGAGGCCTATAAGGCCGAAGAGGTCGAAGCCGCCGCTTATGGGGATGCCGGTAACGAGGGCTATCACGGTGACGAGGGCGCCCGTCATGGTGGCGCGCACGAGCGAGGCTATGGTGTAGCCGAGGATGATCCCGTACCGGTTCGACGCGGCGAGCATGAGCCTCCTGGCGAAGCCGTTCTCGAAGTCCCCGGCGATGGAGAACCCGGTGAAAGCCCCGCCCATCGAGACCGCTTGCAGGAGCGCCCACACGTACTGGAAGGCGATGTAGCCAGCGGCGTAGTCGAAGCCGGGGACGTCCCCCACCCTGGTCAGGCCGCCGGCGAAGGCTACGAAAAAGAACAGCGGGAAGAGCGCCGGTGCCAGGAAGGCGGGGTTGGTGAAGTACTTGTAGATCTGGCGTCCGGCGACCGCCCAAGCCACCTGGAAGAAGCCGCCCACCTACGCCACCCTCGTCCGCAACGACGCAGCCGCCCCGCCGATGGCCAGCACCATGATGGCGATAGCGCAGCCGAAGCCGAGGAAGAGGGCCTGGGCGTCCCAGCCCGTGATGACCAGGCTGCGGATGCCCTCGACGAGGTAGGAGATCGGGTTAATGGTAGCGACGAAGCGGAACCAGTCGGCTTCGATCAGGTTCCTGGGCAGGTTGATCGAGGAGAGGAAGATCGAGACGAAGAAAAGCGGGAACGCGCTCTCGACGGCCTCGACAGAGCCGGTGCGGATCGCCAGGATCGCCCCTATCCCCCCGAACCCGAGCGCGACGAGCACGGTAAGAACCACGAGCACGAACATGCCGGGGATCCCGCTGCTCACGTTCACCCCCATCAAGAGGCCGACGGCGAGAAAGACCACGCCCTGCAACAGGCCGAGCGCGACCACGCCGGCGAGCATCCCGCCGAGCAGGGCCACGGGGCGCATGGGGGTGAGCGAGAGCCTGTCGAAAAAGCCGCTCTCGATATCGCGGGCGAGGTCCGAGCCGGCCGTGATCGCGCCGAACAGCGAGGCCTGCACGAGCGGGAACGCGAACGCGAAGTCCAGGTACGAGTCGGTAGGGAAACCGGGGATGCGCGAGGCGGCGTCAAGGCCGCTCGCGTTGATCGAGAAGAACATCATGGGGAAGAGCAACGCCGAGACGATCACGGCCGGCTGCCTCATGGTGCGGACGATCGACCGCCGCGCCAGCGCCCAGACCTGCGTGAGAAAGGAGGACCCGCTCACGCCTGCGCCGTTTCCATGTCTTCGCCCTCTTCGTGCTCCCCGGCGCCCTCGAGCGAGCGTCCCGTCTTCTCGAGAAAGACGTCGTCGAGGCTCGGCTCGTCGAGGCGGAGGTTGGCCACGCGCACGCCCTCGCGGTCGAGGGCGCGCACCACGTCCGCGAGGCCGGCGGCCCCTCCCGAGAGCCGGACGGCCACGGCGCCCGGCTGGGCGGGGATCTCCTCCCCGAACTGCCCGAGGACGCGCACCACGGCGTCGCGGCCTACGCCTTCGGCGGGGGTCGCCTCGACGCTTGGGCGTCCGATCTCTTCTTTCAGAGCCTCGGGCGTGTCCTCGGCGACTATCTTGCCGCGGTCGATGATACCGACCCTGTCGGCGAGAACGTCGGCCTCCTCCAGATACTGCGTGGTCAAAAAGACCGTCACCCCATCCTCCCTGGCGAGCCTGCTTACCTCGCTCCAGAGGGCGCTCCGGCTCTGCGGGTCGAGGCCCGTGGTCGGCTCGTCGAGGAAGAGGATACGCGGCGCGTGCACCAGCGCGAGCGCCAGGTCGAGCCGGCGCTTCATCCCGCCCGAGTAGCCGCGCACCCTGCGGTCCGCGGCGTCTTCGAGCCCGACGCGCTCGAGGAGCTCATCCCCGCGGCGCTTGCGCTCCTTGCGCGAGAGCCCGTGCAGAGCCGCCTGCAGGTTGAGGTGCTCGCGGCCGGTCAGGAAGGGGTCGAGCGCAGCCTCCTGCAGCGCCGCCCCGATGGAGGCCCGCACCTGCGGACCCTCGCTCACGATGTCGTAGCCGGCCACCCTCGCCGTGCCGCTCGTTGGCGGAAGGAGCGTCGTCAGCATCAGGACGGTCGTGGACTTCCCGGCGCCGTTCGGGCCGAGAAAACCGTAGACCTCCCCAGGCTGGACCCGCAGGTCTATGCCGTCGACGGCCCTGGGGCCCTTCCTGAACTCCCGGACGAGGTTCTCGACCTCTATCCCGCGGTCGCGCCCCACTACTACGCCGCCACCTTCAGGCCGGTGAGGTTCTCGCTGGCCTCCCAGAGCCTGCGGCGGGCTTCGAGGTCGAGGGCGACCTCCTTGGGCTCGATCCACTTTCTGTCGGAGTAGTACTTGCCGCTGACCCCCTCGACCTCCCGGGAGGAGGCAAGGTAGATCAGGGTGTCCGCCCCGCGCTCCGGCGAGCGCATGAAAGGCTTGAACGCCCGGAACAAGAGCGCCGTGAAATCGCGGTTGTTCGCCGCGAACCTGGTGTTGACCGCGCCGGGGTGCATGCAGGTGGCCGTAACCCCTGTCCCCTCCAGGCGCTCCGCGAGCTCGTAGGTGAACATGATGTTGGCGAGCTTGGTCATCCCGTAGACGGGGAAACCCTGGTACTTTCTCCTGGACTGCAAGTCGTCGAAGTCGATGCTCCCCCACCGCTGGGCCTCCGAGGAGACCGTGACGACGCGGCTCGGGGCGCTCTGCTCGAGCAGGTCGAGCAAGAGGTTGGTCAGCAAGAAGGGTGCTAGATGGTTTACCGCGAGCGTCGCCTCGATGCCGTCCGGGGTCTCGATCCGGGTGCTCTGCACCAGCCCGGCGTTGTTGATAAGCACGTCGAGCCTGCCGTAACGCTCCCGAAATTCCTCGGCCAACCGCCGCACCTCGGCCTGCGCCGAGAGGTCGGCCAGGATCAGCTCCACCGACCCGCCGGTGCTGTGGGCCCGGATCTCCTCTAAGGCCAGCCCGCCGCGCTTGGGGTCGCGCCCGCTCACGACGACGTCCGCCCCCATCGCTGCCAGCGCCACCGCCGTCGCCTTTCCGATGCCGGAGGTGCCGCCCGTGATGAGGACCGTCTTCCCCCCCATGCCACCGTTCGGATTCTCCAAGGTCTCTCCCGCTTCTGTAAGCCTGCGTCTACCGTGAGTCTATACCGCCTTCGCTATTATGGGCCCAGTTTGCGCCGCGCACGGGTCATGGTCAGTAACCGGGGCCACGAGAGATCCCCCTACCCACACCATCCGACGCAGCTTCCATTCTCCGCCTCCTCTGTCGCCCGCCGGACGCCTCCTGCATCCAACTACTGTATATATACATATTAACATTGACAACAGTATACGTCGACAGTAAACTTCGGTAGAGGAGTTGGTAGTATGGATCTCGTGCTAGGTGGGTCATGGACGCTGTGAGCTCGGGGCCTGTGGCGGAGGAGACGTCGCTGCGGCTCGTCGACGAGTTCGCGGCCTTTGGGCCTTCGTACATGAAGTGGGTCAAGTCGCGGTTGCAGGAGCGGGGGATGACCTACGCCCGGATGCGTTTGCTCGGGGCCCTGCACTGTAAGGGGCCCCAGATCATGACGAGCATAAGCGACGAGCTCGGCGTCACCCGGCGCAACGTCACGGCGCTGGTCGACGCCCTGGAGGAGGAGGGGCTGGTTCGTCGCAAGCCCCACCCCACCGACCGGCGGGCTACCGTGATCGAGATGACGGCGCAGGGCGCCCGGACCATGGAGAGGATGTACGACGAGCACAGGGCCGAGGTGGCCGAGTTGTTCGGCGTCCTCTCTGAGGAGGACCGGCGGGAGCTTGCCCGGCTGCTTGGCTCGCTGCGCCAGGCCTTGCAGCAGGAAGGCGTCTGCGGCTAGTTAGGGTTTCGCGCGCCTCCGCTCCGGGGCCGACCTAGAACTAAGAGCGCGCAACGGGACCGCCGCTGGAGGGAACCTGGGTGGGAGGTTCGAAGGGTTGGCGCCGAAGACTCTACGCGTCAGGGCCTACGAAGCGGGGGATGCCCCTGAGCTAGTGCGCCTCTTCTACGATACCGTCCGCTCCGTCAACCGCGCGCACTACTCCGAAGAGCAGGTGGCGGCGTGGGCGCCCGAGGTCCCGGACGCGCAAGGGTGGCACCTTCGCATGTCCGCACGCCTGACGCTGGTGGCCGAGGAGGAGGGCGAGGTCGTCGGCTTCGCCGAGCTCGAGGGCTGGCACCTGGACATGCTCTACGCGCGCAAGGACGCCGTGGGACGGGGCGTCGGTGCGCGGCTCTACGAGGCCGTAGAGCGGGAGGCCGCGGGTCGGGGGCTCGCGCGGATCACCACCGAGGCGAGCATTACTGCCAGGCCCTTCTTCGAGCGCCACGGCTTCCGCGTCGTGCGCGAGCAGACGGTCAGGCGCCACGGCGTACAGATGACGAACTTCGCGATGGAGAAACGCCTGCCCGGCCGGGGCGCCGCCCCGGCGTAA
>JADDPU010000021.1 GCA_016781725.1 Rubrobacter sp.
GTATCGACTGGCCGCGCTGGAAGAGGCTGGCGCGGGTCGTCGAGGAGTGCGGCTACGCCGGGCTCTACCGCTCCGACCACTTCACCGAGCCCGCGGGTCCGCACCTGGACGCCCTGGAGTTGTGGGCCTCGCTGACCTGGCTGGCGGATAACACGCGGAGGATAGAGTTCGGGCCCCTGGTCTCGCCCGTCTCGTTTCGGCATCCGGTCATAACGGCCTGGCAGGCGTCTGCCGTGGACAGCCTCGCCGGTGGGCGGCTGCGGCTTGGCATAGGCGCCGGTTGGCAGGAGCGGGAGCACGAGACCTACGGCTTCGACCTGCTCGATACCGATCGCCGCTTCGCCCGCTTCGAGGAGGGGCTCGAGGTGGTGACCCGGCTCTTGCGCAGCGAGGAGCCGGTCTCCTTCGAGGGCGAGTTCTACCGGTTGAACAATGCCCTGCTCGTGCCGCGCTCGCCGCGTCCGGGCGGCCCGCCCATAGTTATCGGGGGCAACGGTCCGCGGAGGACGCTCCCCCTGGCCGCCCGCTACGCCGACGAGTGGAACGCCGTTTCCCTGACCGCGGACGAGTTCGCGAGGCTGAACGCCAGCCTGGACGAAGCCCTGCGCGGGGCCGGCCGGGAGCCGGACCGGGTGCGCCGGACCCTGATGACGCGGGCCGTCTTCGGCCGCACGGAGGCCGACGTAAACCGCAAGCTCGATGGGGCTTCGCGGGATCAACTCCCCGCCGCCGTCCTCGCAGGTACTCCGGGCGAGATCGTAGAGCGCCTGGGACACCTCTCAGAGGCCGGCGTGCGGCGGGTGATGCTGCAGTGGCTCGAGGCCGACGACGTGGACGGGCTCGAGGCGATGGCCGACTCGGTCCTGCCGCAACTGCGGGGCTAGACGGTCTTGAGTGGCGCAACCTCACGGACCCGTAGATAATGACCCCATGACGTCCCGGGCAAGGCTGGTCGGGTTCAACCACGTAGCCCTCGAGGTCGGCGACCTCGATGAGGCGCTCGAGTTCTACGGGCGGCTCTTCGAGGTAAAGCTGCGCGGGCGCGGCCCGAGGATGGCTTTCATAGACGCCGGGGACCAGTTCATAGCCCTGGCCGAGGGTCCGAGCCGTCCCTCGGACGAGCACCGGCACGTCGGTATGGTGGTCGACGACAGGAAGGCCGTCCGGCGGGCGCTCAGGGAGATGAACGTCGAGATCCTGCCCGGCAGGGGCCTGGATTTCCTCGACCCGTGGGGCAACCACTGGCAGGTCGTCGAGTACTCTGAGATACAGTTCACCAAGGCGCCGGAGATCCTCAAAGGGATGGACCTCGGCGACCTCAAAAAGTCCGAGAAGGCGCTGGAGGAGCTGCGGAGGAAGGGCCTGGCGCCCGAGTAAGCCGCCGGGGGCGACCGCGGGAAAGGAGTCTCATGCTCGATACCTCGACCGGGGCGGGTCGGCACGCGGCGGTTGCAAGACGAAGTGGTCGCGTGGATGACCACCGAGCGCGCCGACGGCCAGCCGCAGTCGGTGCCTGTGTGGTTTCTGTGGGATGGGGAGGGGTTCCTGATCTACTCCCGCAACGCCGGGTAGCGCGAGGCGAGGTCGAAGGCGACTATTCCGCCCATGCTGTGCCCGATCACCACCGGTTTTTCGAGCCCGATCTCCTCGCAGAGCCACGCCAGATCGTCGGCGAACACCTGCATCGTGTAACCCTGCTCCGGTTTGTCGCTCCGCCCGTGCCCGCGCAGGTCTACGGAGACGACACGGCTGCCACCACCCGCGAAATGCTCGAACCGCGGCGCGAAATACTTGTGGTCGCAGCACCAACCGTGGACCAGCAGGACGGGCTGCCCTTCACCAGGTGCCTCTCTATAGAATAGCTTCACCCCCTTATGCTCTAGCCACCGCATCCCGCGCTACCTCCCGTCTGTGCGAAGAACCGTGCTCTATCCGCCCACCCTAACAGATAGGTCGTGCCCCCAGAGGACCCCCCAAGGAAAGTCGTAAGAGAACGATCACACCCCATGTTCTGATCGCTCGCGACCCTAGAAGGGGCAGGCGGTTTGCGAGCGACACCGCCTGCCCGGTGCGTCCGCCACGGTCCGGGCGTACAATCTTGCCCCGTGACAGACCGCAAGAAGGCAGCCGTGTTGACAGAGCTCTCTTTGATGATGGCCGCCGTCTTCTGGGGCACCAACTACGCGGCCACGAAATACGCGGCCGAGTTTATGCCCCCTCTGCTCATCGTTGCCCTCCGCTTCACCGTCGGCGGCATCTTGATGCTGTGCCTCCTGCGCATTCTCGAGCCCGGCGAGAGGCTTTCGTCGAGGGACCTCCTCCCCATAGCGGGCCTCGGGTGCCTCGGGGTGGCGGTCGGCCAGACGGGCTTCACCTTCGGCGTGAGCCTGACCAGCGCCGCCAACACCGGCCTCATCTTCGCCACCGCCCCGGTGTGGGGCCTGCTCTTGGGCCTGGTGCTCGGGCTGGAGCGGCCCACGCGGAGGGGCATCCTCGGGGTTGGGCTCTCGATCCTGGGGGTCGGCATCGTCTTCTACGAAGGCTTCGGAGCCCAAGGCACGAGCCTGATCGGGGACCTTCTGGTCCTGGTGGCGGCGGTAGCCTTCGGGACCTACACCGTGCTCTCGATGCCCGTGCTGGAGCGCCACTCGCCCCTGGCGGTCGCCACCTACTCCCTGCTCTTCGGGGGGCTACTCCTCCTGCTGCTCTCTATCCCTTACCTCGGCGCCCTCGAATGGGGTGGCGTGGGGGCGGGAGCGTGGTCTGCGGTCGCTTTCTCGGCGGTCTTCGCCACGGCGTTCGCCTTCTCGGCCTGGCAGACGGGCATCTCCCGCATCGGGGCCAACCGGGTGCTGGTCTACCAGTACCTGATCACTATCACGGGGGTGGCCTCGGGCATAGTCTTTTTCGCCGAGGTTCTAGGGTTCGAGAAGGTCCTCGGCGGCGCCATAGTCCTCCTCGGTGTGTACCTCGCCAGGAGAAGCGGCTAGGGCGCCTCCAATCTTTGAAGATTGGCCCCTCGATGCGGTCTCCTATAAGATTCCTACTCAGGTTTACTAACGCCAGTGCGTGCGGCGGGGGCAGAGGGAGAGGACACTACAGGTGAACCAGGATCATGGGGGTCGCTCGGACGCAACCCCGCGGTTGTCAACAGGGGTAACGGCCGAGGAGCTGGCCGGACTCCGATTCTTCGAGGACCTGCCGGGGTGGGCGCTCGAGCGTCTGGCGGGGTCGGCGACGAAGGGGAGGTTCGAGCAGGGCGCGATAGTCGTGCGGCAGAACGACGAGGCGCGCGCTGTGTACTTCCTCCTCTCCGGGGCGGCGCAGGACTTGGTCTACTTCGAGGGGGTGGGCGACCTCTTGATGGGCGTGCAGCGGGAGCCCGGGAGCCTGGTTGCGGGGTGGTCGGCGTTCAAGCCCCCTTATCGGTACACGTCCTCGACCAAGTGCGAGGAGGCCAGCGAACTGATCCGGCTCCCCCGCGAGACCTTCGAGGGGATCTTCGAGGAGGACCCGTATCTGGGCTACCAGATCCTGAAAAAGGTGGCATCGGCGGTGGATGATCGGCTCGAGGGCGCCGTCACTTTTCTGTGGGAGACCCCACACATGCCGGAGAAGGCGTGAATACCCGGACGGAGACCCTGGACCTGCTGCGCGAGTCGCCGTTCTTCGAGGGGATGGAACGGGAGCACCTGGAGCACTTCGCCCGCCACGCGTGGACGCAGACGTTCGAGTCGGGGGAGAATGTTATAAGGCAGGGAGATCCGGCGACGGCTTTCTACGTGCTCGCGAGGGGCAAGATCGAGCTCTCCTTCGCGAAGGCCGGCGTGGAGCTGGCGGCGCCGGACGAGGAGACGGGCCCCGAGATGGAAGGCCATACCCTACCCCACATCGTCGGTCACCGGGGCTACCCGGTCGGCTGGGCCTCCCTCGTGGAGCCGCACCGCTACCGGGCGACGGCCGTCGCGCGCGAGCGCACCGAGATGCTGGTGCTGAAGAGGGACCTCTTCGAGGCGTACGCAAAGGAGCGGCCTGACTTCGGCCTGGCCTTTATGCGCCGCGTGCTCTGGCTTATAGGGAACCATTTGCGCATGACGCGGACGCGTCTTGTGGCCGCCCGCTACGGGAACGTGCCGCAGACGGTCCGCGCCCTCCTCGACCAGAACGCCGCCACCTTGAGCGTCGCCTCCCCCCTGCACAAGATCCCCCACTACCTCGAGAACCGCCTCACCCTGGACGACGCCCATCGCACCCTCGAGCTACTCAAGGCGAGCGGAGACGAGGTGGAGCGGGAGCTTGCCGCCCAGATCTCGGACCTCCTCGATGAGGTCTGGCGGGAGGTGCGGATCTTCCGCCAGCTCCAGGAGATCTACGACCTGGTGGCCGGCGCGCCCCCCACGATGAGCCCGGAGGAGCTCCTGCGCCGGAGCTGCGAGAAGTTCGCCGAGCTGTTCGAGGGCACGGAGTACATCATCCGCGGGGAAGAGAACCTACCCGACGAGCCGGGACATATCTTCGTCATGAACCACCTCTCGAACCACCTGGACAACCTGCTCCCAAACGACTTTATCCTCACGCTGGACACGCACTTCGTCTCGTCCATGATCCTGCTCAAGAAGTACGGGGAGGCGCCCGTGCGCGTGGTCCGCAAGTCGGACCCGGGAGAGTACGGCCATCAGAAGTTCTACGACCGGCTCGGTTACATCTACGTCTACTCCGGCTACGTGGACCCCACGGACGACCCGCGCGTCTCGCCCGAGCAACGCCGCCGATTGTTCGTGGACACGGCGGAGGAGGACCTGAAAAACGGCCGGAACATAGTTATCTGCCCCGAGGGGACGAGTACCGAGACTGAGAACTCGCCCCTGCCGTTCAAGACCGGGGCCTTCCACCTGGCGTCAAACATCCGGCCCGAACCCCTAGTCGTCCCTATAGCCGTCGCCAACTTCGACAAGAAGCTCACGCGCACCACGACGGTCGCGGTGGTGCACGAGCCGATCCGCCTCTCCGAACACCTCGGCGAGAACGTCGATAGCCGCGCCTTGCGCGAGTTCGTCAACGACCACGTCTACGGTCGTTTTCAGGGCTACGTCCGCGAAGCCGTGCGGCTGGCGGCCGGACAAACCGGGGGGCCAAGCGGCTCCCGGGTGTCGCGGTGACGGGTTTTCCTGATCGGCACGCCGCGAGCCAGGGCGGGGGACACGGTGAAGGCTCCCAGCCGCCGCTGACGCGTCCCCCGGATTTCGAGTCGTTCTGGGGTAAGACCCTGACGGAGCTTGGCCGGATCCCGAGCTCCGTCTCTCGCGAGCCCCTCGAAACGGAGGACCCCACCCTCGCGTTCGAGCGGTTGATGTTCGACTCTTTAGGAGGGGGGCGAGTCTCGGGTTACCTGATCCGGTGGCCGGACGAGGTCCCGCGGCCGCTGGTAGTGCACGGCCACGGATACGGCGGCGGGCTGGATCTCATGTGGCACTGGGCGAGGGCTGGCGTCAACGTGGCCGGCGTGGAGGCCCGAGGATACGGGCGTTCCAGGGACGCGCTCCCGTCCCCCTCGCCGTGGGGCTACGTTTTGACGGGGATCGAATCCCCCGAGGAGTATGTCCTGCGGGGGGCCGTGTGCGACTACATGCGCGCGGTCGAGGTCGGTAGGGAGATCCTGGGTCCTTTAGTCTCTCGTACCGTCTTGAACGGCACGAGCTTCGCCGGGGGGCTGGCCGTGATGGCCCAGGCCGTCATGCAGGTCGCCGACCTTCTGGTCGTGGCGGTGCCGAGTTTCGGGTGGGCCGAGGGCCGGCGGTTCCTCGTGGAGGAGGGCTCGGGGCAGGAGATCAACCACTACCTGGAGGCGCACCCCGAACGCGAGGAAGACGCGATGGTGGTCTTCTCCTACTTTGACCCTATGAACTTCGCCGCGGATATCCGCTGTCCTACCCTGGTCGGCCTGGGCCTGGAGGACGACGTGGTCCCGGCCCCCACCGTGTACGCCATCGCCAACCATCTCGCAGGCCCGCACGAGGTCGTGCGGCTGCCCGTGAGCCACACCGAACGCCCCGAGGAGCGGCTCTGGGATCGGTTCGAGGCGTACTGGCTCCGCCTCGCGATAAGCGGCATTCCTCCAGACTTTGGAGGGAAGAGGGAGTTATCGATCTAGAAGGTTACGTTGGCCGTCTGGTACTACTTGCTCCTCCGTGCCCCTCGATTCGGGCGGTGTTCCGTAAGAAGCATGTTCCAGACCGAAGCTGAAAAGGTAGGCGCGGGACGAATCTTGCTCGTCGGCTCGAACCTCCTCGGGGTGGCTCGCTCCCTCTACGATCTCGAGCCACTGACCGGCGAAGACCGCCCCGGCGCTGGTGACCGCGGCGGCCGCAGCTAGCGAAACTAGAGCGGTCATGCACAGCACCTTTACGCTCGTGAACGCTTCATCGCCCCTGTGGAGCACGATCTCCAGCGTCGCCGCAAACCAGAGGGCTACTATGGCGAGGGTCAGCAAGGGCCATAGGGCGTAAGAGACGAAAGTCACCGTGGCCTCCAGGCTCGCCCTGGCCTTCGTTCGAGGGCCATAGCCGGCGCCAACCGGGCTGATGTGGGCTCAGGTGTTTGCAAGAACGCGATGACCTCCCTTGCGGCCGCTATCCCGGCCGAGGATCGACGCGGGTTGTGTCGGCCCGCGCCTCCTTCGCTGATTGCCCGCCGGTTCTGCCCGGGCCTCCTCTGGGTATGGCCCGTCTGTAGACTCCGTAAGATAACTGTAGATGCTCTCGCATCCGGACCGCGGCCAGGGTCTCGTCACGGTCGCGGATGGCCTGGTAGATGAGGCGGTGCTGTTGCTGGGAGATCCGCTTGACCTCGGGCAGGACGTCGGCCGGCATGATGTAGTGTTCGGTCAGCTTTCTTAGGGTCATGTGTAGAGAGCTCGCGAACAGACTGAGCATCCTGTTTTTGGAGGCTTCCGCGGCGGCCCTGTGGAAGGAGATGTCCGAGACTATGGCATCGCCCTCCTTGAGCTCGTCCATCTCCACAGTCTTCTCGATAACGAACAGATCTTGCTCCGTACGCCGGGCGGCGGCCAGTTCTGCTGCCGGCACGTCTATAAGCTCGCGGGCTGCCCACAACTCCTCGAGGGTAAGCTCGTCCACGTCCAGCAGTAGGGAGATAGAATCCTTTAGATACTCTGCTACGCCCGCCCCGTCTATGGCTTCGATGAACGTGCCGCCCGTAGGACCCGGCGAGCTCCTCAGGACGTTCTGGGACTCTAGCACCTTGAGCCCCTCCCGGGCCGTCGGCCGGCTAACCCCGAGGGACCGGGCCAGCTCCGCCTCGGGCGGTAGCCTATCACCCGGGCGCAGCTTTCCGGAGGAGATCTCGCCGCGTATGTAACCCACTATCTGCTCGTAGGTCTTGCGGGCCTTCCGCGTCCCGTCCGAGCCATCGTCTCCCACCATACCACA
>JADDPU010000189.1 GCA_016781725.1 Rubrobacter sp.
CGTCAGGCGCGAGGGCCGGCTTCCCTCACCTCTTGCGAAACCTGGGGCGCGAACCTCTCGAAGTTCTCCGCGAAGAGGCCTGCGAGCCTTCTTGCCTGCTCGTCGTAGGCCTCGCCGCTATCCCAGGTCCCGCGGGGGTCTAGCACCTCGGTCGGGACGCCTGGCACCTCGAGGGGGACGTTCAGGCCGAAGAAGGGATCCTTGCGCGTCTCGGCGTCGTCGAGCCTGCCCCCGATCACGGCGCGGACCATCTCCCTGGTGGCGGCGATCTCTATCCGGCTGCCGACGCCGTACGGGCCGCCGGACCAGCCGGTGTTGATCAGGTAGCACCGCGCGCCGTACGCTTTGAGCCGCTCGGAGAGCATCCGCGCGTAGGTAGTCGCCGGCAGGGGCAAGAAAGGCGCCCCGAAGCACGTCGAGAAGGTGGCCTCCACCTCTGACTCCATCTCGGCCTCGGTCCCGGCGAGCTTGGCCGTGTAGCCGGAGAGGAAGTAGTAGGCGGCCTGCGAGGGCGTAAGCGCGCTTATGGGCGGCAAGACCCCGAAGGCGTCGGCGGTGAGGAAGATAACGGCGCTCGGGTGGCCGCCCCGGCCTTCCGGGACGGCGCCCGCTATGAACTCGAGCGGGTAGGCGGCCCGGGTGTTCTCGGTGAGGGTGCGGTCGGAGAAGTCCACCTCCCGGATGCGGCGGTCCATCACTACGTTCTCGAGCACCGCGCCAAAGCGGATGGCGTTCCAGATCTGGGGCTCCTTCTCGGGGCTCAGGTCTATGGTCTTCGCGTAGCAGCCGCCCTCGAAGTTGAAGGCCCCCGTATCCGACCAGCCGTGCTCGTCGTCGCCGATGAGGCTGCGCTCTGGGTCGGCAGACAGGGTAGTCTTGCCCGTCCCTGAGAGCCCGAAGAAGAGGGCCACGTCCCCGGCCTCCCCGACGTTGGCCGAGCAGTGCATCGGGAAGACGCCGTGCTCGGTGGGCAAGACGAAGTTGAGCACCGTAAAGATGCTCTTCTTTATCTCGCCCGCGTAGGCGGTGCCGCAGACGAGCACTACCTTGCGCTCGAAGTCGAGCCCTATAAACGTCTCGGACGCCGTGCCGTCCTCCTCGGGGTCGGTCAGGAGGCCGGGGACCGAGATCACGGTCCAGTCCGGCTCGAAGGAGTCGAGCTCTCCCCTCGAAGGACGCCTGAAGAGCTGGCGCGCGAAGAGGGCCTGCCAGGCGTGCTCCGTGACAACCTGGACGTTCAGGCGGTAGCGGGGATCGGCGCCAGCGTAGGCGTCGATGACGTAGACCTCCTCCAGATTTTCGACGTAGGAGGCTGCCTTCTCGAGGAGCGCCCCGAAGGCCTCGCTCGGGAAGGGCTTGTTGCCGGTGCCCCAGTCCACGGTGTCCCTGGTTACGTCGTTCTCGACTATAAAGCGGTCCTTCGGGGAGCGGCCCGTGCGCTTGCCGGTCCTCGTCACCAGGGCCCCCGAGGGCTCGGAGATCATCCCCTCCCGCCTCCTCACCGACGCCTCGACCAGGCGCGCGGGCGGCAGGTTCTCGTGCACGGCCCCTAGGTTTCCCACCCCGAAGCGTTCCAGCGTCATCTTGCGAACCGCCAGATCCATACTCTTCCCTTTCACCCATCTGAACCCGGCGCGATAGCCGCCGATCCTTAGCGCGCCGCGCCGCTCGCTTTCGGGATTCTAGCAAAGGGCCGATTCCGCCGCCGCGAGCCTCAGGGGCCCGAAACGCTCGGCCGTCCGTCGTTTCCGAAGCGGCGACGCGGGGTAGGAGAAGATACAATCCGTTTCGAAGGGGATCTTCCGAGGAGGTACTTGGTGACGCAGCAGATAGACCAGCAGACCGCCGGTTCCGAGCAGTGGCGCGCGCTCGCCCAGCAGCTACGCGCCGACAGCATCCGCTCGAGCACCGGCGCGAACTCCGGGCATCCGACCTCGTCCATGTCGGCGGCGGACCTCATCGCCGTGCTGATGAGCAAATACCTTACCTACGACTTCGATGAGCCGACGAACCCGAACAACGACCATTTGATCTTCTCCAAGGGTCACGCCTCGCCGCTCCTCTACTCGGCCTACAAGGCGGCCGGCGCGATCACCGACGAGGAGCTGATGACCTTCCGCGAGTTCCACAGCCGCCTGCAGGGGCACCCGACGCCCCAGATCCCCTGGGTCGACGTCGCCACCGGCTCTTTGGGCCAGGGACTGCCCATAGGCGTCGGCGTCGCGCTCGCCGGCAAGTACCTTGACAAGCTCCCCTACCGCGTCTGGGTTCTGTGCGGGGACTCCGAGATGGCGGAGGGCTCGATGTGGGAGGCCTTCCAGCACGCCTCCTTCTACAAGCTGGACAACCTCATAGCCATCCTCGACATGAACCGCCTGGGCCAGACCAGGGAGACCATGGAAGGCTGGAACGGCGACCACTACGCCTCGCGCGCCGAGGCCTTCGGCTGGCACGCGATCCAGATCGACGGCCACGACCCCGAGGCGATCGACCGCGCCTACGCCGAAGCCCTGGAGCAGACGGACACCCCGACCCTGATCGTCGCGAAGACCAAGAAGGGCTACGGGGTCTCTTTCCTCGAGGATAAGGACGGCATGCACGGCAAGCCTGTCACCGCCGACAGGGAGGAGGCGGCGCTCGAGGAGCTCGGCGGCACCAACGACCTCGTCGTCGCCGTGCAGAAGCCGGACCAGGGCTCGGGCGAGACCTTCACGGCCGGCCTCACGGGCGAGCTGGCGCTGCCGACCTGGGAGGTCGGGGACGAGGAGGCGACGCGCGGGGCCTACGGCGCGGCCCTCAAGGCTTTGGGCGCCGCCAGGGAGGACGTCGTAGCGCTCGACGGCGAGGTGAGCAACTCCACCTACTCCCAGGAGTTCGCCAAGGAGTATCCGGACCGCTACTTCGAGATGTTCATAGCAGAGCAGCAGATGGTCTCGGCGGCCGTGGGGATGAGCGTGCGTCACAGGGTAGCGTTCGCCTCGAGCTTCGCCGCCTTCCTCAGCCGCGCCTACGACTTCATCCGGATGGCCGCGATCTCCAGGGCCAACATCAGGCTCTCGGGCTCGCACGCGGGGGTCTCTATCGGGGAGGACGGCCCCTCCCAGATGGCCCTCGAGGACATCGCGATGATGCGCGCCGTCCACGGCTCGACCGTACTCCAACCCTGCGACGCCAACCAGACGGCGCACCTCGTCGCCCAGATGGCGGACACGGAGGGCATCGTCTTCCTGCGGACCCTGCGCCCGAAGACGCCGGTGATCTACGGCCCGGACGAGGAGTTCCATATCGGCGGCAGCAAGGTAGTCCGCTCCTCGGACGAGGACGAGGTAACGGTCGTCGCCTCGGGCATCACCGTGCACAACGCCATGCGGGCGGCGGACGAGCTGCACAGCGAAGGCATAGCCGTGCGCCTGATCGACGCCTACTCCATTAAACCCATAGACGCCGAGACGCTTCACGCCGCCGCCGAAGCCACGGGCGGCAGGGTCGTCGTGGCCGAGGACCACTGGCCCGAAGGCGGCCTGGGCGAGGCCGTCCTCTCCGCGCTCTCCGAGAGGGGCGGCGCCCTCAAGTTCGAACACCTCGCCGTGAACATCATGCCAGGCTCGGGCAAGTCCGAGGAGCTTATGGACGCGGCCGGCATAAGCGCGAACCACATAGCCGACGCCGTGCGCAGCCTGAGAAACGGCTAACCTAAACCTCAGCCCGTAAGGGGCGCCCGGTAACGCCGGCGAACCGTCGAGAACGGCGGTTCGCCGGCGTGGGCCAGGTCTGCCAGCCTCGATGGACCCCGCGGCCGGCAATCCGTTACGAAATGCCTCACCGTACGGAAACCGTTGCGGTCTCGCGGTGGTGGCAGCATAATGCCTTCCGTGGGTCTACCAGGAGGTGTGGTCTCGTGCCCCGAACCAGGATATTGTTGCTCGGCGCGCCGAGCATCGAGCACGACGGTGCGCCGGTCGAGGTGGACACGCGCAAGGCGATAGCCCTGGTCGCCTACCTGGCGGTGACCCACCGGCGCCACACCCGCGACGCGCTCGCGGGCCTGCTCTGGCCCGAGTACAACCAGACCAGGGCCCGCGCCGCCTTGCGCCGGACGCTCTCGTCCCTGGGCAACGCCCGCGCGGAGGGCTGGCTTGAGGCCGACCGGGAGACCGTGGGCCTGAATTGGGGTGACATCTGGGTCGACGTGGACCGCTTCGAGGCCCTCCTGGCGGGTTGCAAGGCGCACGGGCACCCTGGGGGCGAGGTCTGTCCCGAGTGCCTGCCCCCGCTCTCCGAGGCTGTCGAGCTCTACCGCGACGACTTCATGGCCGGCTTCGGGCTGCGCGACAGCGCCGCCTTCGACGACTGGCAGTTCTTCCAGTCCGAGAGCCTGCGCCGCGAGCTGGCCGGGGCGCTAGAGAGGCTCGCGCGTGGCCTTGCCGCCCGGGGAGAGTGGGGGCCCGCCGTCGCGCACGCCCGACGCTGGCTGGCGCTGGACGTCCTGCACGAACCGGCCCATCGATTGCTCATGCAGCTCTACGCGTGGTCCGACCAGCGGGCCGCTGCCCTGCGCCAGTACCGCGAGTGCGTCCGCACCCTCGACAAAGAGTTGGGCGTGGCCCCGCTCGAAGAGACGACCCTCCTCTACCGGGCCATCCAGGAGAACTACCCGCCGCCGCCCCCCGTACTCTCCGAGCCCCGGGCCCCGCAAGAGGCGCAAATCCCAGCTCCCATGGAGGCTTCGACGACCGCCAGGCCACCAGACAACCCCCTGGTTGGAAGGGCCCCGGAGTGGGAGATCCTGCTCCGATCATACGAGGCGGTCGGGGAGGGGGGTCACCTCACGGTTCTGGAAGGGGAGGCCGGCATCGGCAAGACCCGGCTCGCCGAGGAGTTCGTAGCCCACCTCTCCGGAATCGGGACGAGGGTGGTCGCCGCCCGCTGCTACGCGGGCGAGAAAAATCTGGCCTACGGGCCCTTCGTCGAGGGGCTCTCCGCCGCCGTCGAGAGCGGGGAGACGGGGCGCCTGGAGGGCCTGCCGGCGGGTTCTCTGGCCGAGACGGCCCGCCTGTTGCCCGAGCAGCTCGCCGGTCTCGTCCCGGATCGGGCGGAGAGCCCGCCGCTCGACACGCCGGGGGCCCAAAGCCGTTTCTTCGAGGGGGTATCCCGGGGGTTGCTCGCGGTCCTCGCCGGCCCTCCCCCGGGCGTGCTCTTCCTCGATGATTTGCACTGGGCCGACGACGCCTCCCTTGACCTGCTCACCTACCTGGTGCGCCGGCTGGACGACAAGCCGCTCTTCGTGCTCGTCACCTGGCGCGTCGAGGAGGTTGCGAAGGAGCACCGCCTGCGCGGGCTGCTGGCGGAGGCCAGGAGGTTCGGCGCGACGACATCCCTGACTCTGGGACGGTTGGACCCCGCCGCCGTCCAGGAGCTGGTCGGGTACGCTATCGAGGAGACAGCGAGAGAACCCGGCGGGCTCGGCCCGCGGCTGAGCGAGGAGACCGAGGGCTTGCCGCTCTTCCTCACCGAGTACCTGGCTGCGGCCGCGGAGGGCGAGCTGGACGCAAAGGACGAGGCCTGGGAGCTGCCTGGGGGGGTGCGGGACCTTCTGCGCGGGCGCCTCCGGACGGTCGGCGAGACCTCCGGGCAGGTGCTCACGGCGGCCGCCGTCGTCGGGCGCTCCTTCGACTTCGACACCGTCCGCGCGGCGAGCGGCCGGAGCGAAGAGGAGACCCTCGCTGCCCTCGAGGAGTTGACCTCGCGGCGGCTGATCCGGGAGGTAGGGAGCGTCGCCGGGGGGGCCCCGGCCTACGACTTCGACCACGACAAGCTGCGGGAGCTGGTCTACGAAGAGACGAGCCTGGCCCGCAAGCGTCTCCTGCACCGCCGCGTCGCCGCCGCGCTGGCGGGACGCCTCAGGGGGCGCGAGGGCGGCCCCCTCCTCGGCCAGATAGCCCGCCACCACCGTCTGGCCGGCCAGGATGCTGAGGCCGCCGAGTATTCGCGGCTCGCCGGAGACCAGGCGCGGAGCCTACACGCCAACAGCGACGCCCTCGCCCACTACGAGGAGGCGCTCGCGCTGGGGCACCCCGACGATGCCGCGCTGCACGAGGCGATAGGCGACCTGCGGACCCGCCTCGGCGAGTACGGCGCCGCGCTGGCCAGCTACGAGGCCGCGGCGGCTTCGGGCGGCCCGGGCGCGATGGCCGCGCTCGAGCACAAGATCGGCAACGTCTACGCCCGGCGGGGCGACCGGGAGCTCGCCCGGAGCCATTACGAGTCGGCGCTGGAAGCGCTCGGGGAAGCCGCAGACGCAGAGCAGGGAGAGCTAGCCCGCCTCTACACCGACCTTAGCCTGCTCTACCACGGCCAGGACGAACCCGACCGGGCTACGGAGTTCGCCAGCCGGGCGCTGGGGCTCGCCGAAGACGCCGGCGACAGGCGGGCCCAGGCCCAGGCCCACAATATGCTCGGCATCCTTGCGGGTAACTCGGGTGAAAGAGACGCGGCCCTCGGTCACCTCGAGGAGGGTCTAGCCCTGGCCGAGGCGCTCGGTGACCCGGAAGCGAAGGTGGCGGTGCTCAACAACCTGGCCCTCGCCCACAAGTCCGGCGGGGAGACCGACGAGGCCATAGAGCTCGCCGGGGCCGCGCTCGACCTGTGCGTCACCCTCGGGGACCGCCACAGGGAGGCGGCGTTGCACAACAACCTGGCGGACCTGCTCCACGCTGTGGGCCGCGAGGAAGAGTCCATGGCGCACCTCAGGCGGGCCGTCGAGATCTTCGCCGAGATCGGCGAGAGGGACGAGTTGCAGCCGGAGATCTGGAAGCTAGTCGAGTGGTAGCCGCAATCCGCGCCCCACTCCGCCTCCGGCGTCCCCGACCAACTACGCCCTTCGGGCCAGAGGGGTTGTCCGGTGGGGGCGGGCGGCTATGCCACGCGCGCTCTCGGGCCTCCTGTCCGCGGCGCGCTCCCGCGTGCCGGTGGCCTCGGCCGGTTGGGGCTCCTCGAACTCCTCGGTGAGGACGTAGCGGGCGCGGGCGTCGCCGTACTCGATCACCCTCGCGCCGCCCACGGGCGCGGACCGGGCGTAGAGCCCGACCATCCCAACCAGGAGCAGCGTCATGGCGAACAGGATCACGCCCAACCCGACGGCCTGGTAGCCCGTGTTCGCAGCCTCGCCGAGGCCGGGGACGTAGATGGTCAGGTTCAGCAGGTCGGAGAAGATCATCAACACCCCGCTTGCTATGGCCGCCGGCCCAACATATCTTCCCAAGTCCGAGATCTTCATTTGCGTCTCCTCTCTCTCCATGTGACCTCTCATGCACCCACCTTAGCGGGCGGTCGTCTCCGGAACGTTACGAGAAGCGTTACGGCGAAGCCCCCCGAAAAAATACGGTGGGCGAAGCTTGGCTCGTGGCACGCTTCATCGCGTGGCCCGAAGCGT
>JADDPU010000045.1 GCA_016781725.1 Rubrobacter sp.
TTAGGCTTCAGGTATCGGCCGTCAGGTGCTCCCGCTGCGGCGGTGCCCTGCGCTTGCTGCTGTTGTTATCTGCTATGTACGGGCCACAGCTCGCGGATTCGAGAAGCTATACCGCGACCTGAAACCTGATGCCTCTAAAGACCGATGGCCGTCGGCGGGGCTTCCGTTATACTATCGGGGTGAGTCCTTTGGTCCGAAGTCTCTCCAGATGAAGCACACCACGCTCTACCGCAAGTGGCGGCCGCGGCGCTTCGGCGGCATAGTCGGCCAGGAGCCGATCGTGCGTACGCTGCGCCGGGCCATCGAGACGGATCGCGTCTCCCACGCCTACCTGTTCTCGGGCCCGCGGGGCACCGGGAAGACGAGCACGGCGAAGGTGCTCGCGATGGGGCTCAACTGCGAGAAGGGGCCCACGCCCGAGCCGGACGGGACGTGCGAGAGCTGCCGGGCCATCGTGGGCAACTCCTCGCTGGACGTGCTCGAGATGGACGCGGCCTCGAACCGCGGGATAGACGAGATCCGGGACCTCAGGGACAGGGTCAACCTGGCGCCCGTCTCCGGGCGGATGAAGGTCTACATCATCGACGAGGTCCACATGCTGACCTCAGAGGCTTTCAACGCCCTGCTGAAGATGCTCGAGGAGCCCCCCGAGCACGTTGTCTTCGTCCTCGCCACGACAGAGAAGCACAAGGTCTTGCCGACCATCATCAGCCGCTGCCAGAGCTTCGACTTCCGCCGGCCGAGCGTCGAGACCTTGACGGAGAAGCTGCGGGAGATCGCCGACGCGGAGGGCATCGGGGTCGAGCCGGCGGCCCTCACCGTGGTCGCGCGCGAAGGACGGGGCTCGTTCCGGGACGCGGAGGGACTTCTGGATCAGCTCTCGTCGTTCGCGGAGGGGGAGATCACGGCCTCCATGGTGCGCGAGCTCCTCGGCAGCGTAGGCCCAGAAGCGCTGCTGGAGACTACTCACGCCCTGCACGAGCGCCGGGCGGCGGACGCGCTCAGGATAGTGGACCGCCTCTCCAACGAGGGCCGCGACCTCGGCCAGTTTATAGGGGAGCTCCTCTCGCACCTCAGGACCTTGATGCTCCTGCCGCACGCCCCCGAGGTCGCCCTCGCGGGCATCGGCGGCGACGAGCGCGCCCCCCTCGAAGAGCAGGCGAGCACCATCCCAACTGCCGAGGTCGTCAGGCTCGTCGAAGCCCTGGGCGACTCTTTGGGCCGCGTAAAGCGCGGGGGCGACCCGAAGCTGGAGCTCGAGCTGACCTTCCTCAAGCTCGCCCGCGACTACACAGAGCCCGACGTGAACTCCCTCCTGAGCCGCCTGGAAGCGCTGGAGAAGGCCCTTCAGAACGGCGGCCGCGGGACGGCGCCCCGGCAGCCTGCCAGGCAAGAGGTTGCCGCGCGGGAGACGGGGAGGGAGGAGCTGGCGCAGCCTGCCGGACTACAGCCGGCGGAGGAGGTAGAGGAATCTCCTCGTACCGGGCCGGATAGGGCGCCTGAGCCCCCTACCCGGGAAGAGGGTGCAGACGAGGGGGTAAACCTCGCCGTGGAGTGGGGTTCGATCATGGGCGAGCTCAAGCGCCGAAGGCAGGCGCTCACGGCCGCGGTCTACGGCGAGGCACGCGTCGAGAGTTTCGACGGAAAGGTGCTAAATCTCGTCTATCCCGAAGAGCAGAGCTTCCACGTCGGGATGGCGAGGGACCGCGGCCACCTCGACAAGCTCGGCAGCGTCCTCGAAGAACGCCTCGGCTCGAGGCCTCACCTCGAGGTCCGGGCGGCGGACGGAGAAGCGGCCGACGTCGCACCCGCGGACGAAGAGCCGCCTCTGGAGGTCGCCCCCCCGCCGGAGAAACCTTCGCCCGGGCCACGTACGGGGCAAGAGGAGAGACCGCCCGGAGGCTCCAACGGGTCGGTCGCCGTCGAAGGTGATCCCGCGCCGGAGGCGTCGAGGGGCGATGATATAATCCGCGACCAGCGCGAGGTCTTCGAGATGGCGCGGGAGTTCGGTTTGTTCGACCAAAACAG
>JADDPU010000415.1 GCA_016781725.1 Rubrobacter sp.
CACGCCGCAGAACTTGTAGCCGTGCCCCGAGAAGCCGGCGGCGATGGCGACCTGCGGGTGCTCCGGGTGCGTGGAGATCACAAAGTGCTCGTCCGGGGTGTTGGTGTACATGCAGGTCTTCGCTTCGACGAAGTCGCCGTTCATGGAAGGGACGTGGCGGGCTAGGTAGCCCCGGAGAAACTCTACCTCCTCTTCGTAGACCTCGCGGTCTATCGTCTCGGGATCGGCCGGGGTGCCGTCGACGCGGAAGAACGCCGCCTTGACGCTAGCCTCGCCGTCGATCGCCGGGAAGCTGTAGAACATGTTGCCGTCGTCCGGCTCGTAGATCCAGATAGGGAGCCGTTCTGGCGCGTAGGGTTCCACGCCGCCCACGGGCCTGAACCAGAACAGGAGCTGGCGCGTAACCTCAAGCGGGAGACCGAGCTCCCCGAGCAACTCCCCGGCCCACGCCCCGGCGGTGACGACGAGCCGCTCCGCCTCGTAGGAGCCCCACTCCGTCTCCACCCTAACGCCCGAAGGGCTCGCCTCCCATGAAATTATCCGCTCCTCGAACCGCAGCTCGGCGCCGAGGGCAGAGGCCCGGTCGAGGTGGGCCCGTACACCCGCCTCGGGCCTGACGAAGCCTGCTCGCTCCTCGTAGAGGGCCACCGTCTCGGGATCGGGTTCGAAGATGGGGTAGCGGCGCTTGAGCTCCGGGGCGTCCAGGATCTCGTAGGACAGCCCGTGCTCGTCGGCGCTGGCCACGCTCCCCGAGACCAGGGGGCCATCCCTGGGCCCGATCATGAGCCCGCCGTTCAGGGTCATCAGCTCCTCGTCGGCCTCTCTCTCGAGTCGCTCCCACAGCTCGTAGGCGCGGAAGAGCAGCGGGACGTAGGCCGCACCCTCGAAGTAGGCTTGGCGGATGATCCTGGACTCGCCGTGGCTCGACCCGCGGTCGTGGGCTGGGGTATACCGCTCCAGTCCCAAGACCCGCTTGCCACGCCCGGCGAGGTGGTAGGTAGCCGCGCTCCCCATCCCGCCGAGGCCGGCCACTATGGCGTCAAAGCTCAAATGCCGCCTCTCTCCACCTCAGGCAGCGTGTACTCGAGGTCGGCGGGCAGGTCGGCTATGTCCATCTGGGCCTTCTGGAGCTTGCCGGCGAAGTCCCAGTTCATGGACTGCCAGCGGGTGAACTGATCCAAGACCCAGATTCCCGAGAGCCTGCTGCCGTTGCCCGATCGGCCGTTGCCCCCGAAAGGCAGGTGCGCCTCGGCGCCGCTGGTGGAGTTGTTGACCGAGAGCATCCCCGCGGTGTTTCGCGCCCGGAAGCGCAGGGCATTCTCCGCGTCGCGGGTGTAGATGGCCGCGGAGAGCCCATAGCCGTGCCCGTTGGCGAGGGCCACCGCCTCGTCGAAGGTCGAGAACGAGGCCACGCCGACTATGGGACCGAAGGTCTCGGTGTTGTAGATCTCGTCCTCCACCCGCACGCCATCGACGATCGTCGGGTGGTCGTAGATGCCGGCCTCGGGATCTCCGACGAAGCCCTCGCGCGGGTTATCCGCGCTGATGCGTCCGGTGCCGGTAGAGCCGTGGATGGTGTGGTGCTCCTGGACGAGGTCCAACCATCCCAAAAAGCGCTCGTGGAAGCGCTCGCTGAGCATGGGGCCGTAGAGGACCTCCTCCGTCGGTTCTCCGATGGGGGCCTCCTCGACGGCGCGGGCGAATTTCGCGAGGAACTCGTCGTGGACGGACTCGTGGACGACCACGGTACCGAGCGAGGTGCACCTCTGGCCGGCGGTGCCGAAGCCGGAGAAGAGGGCACCTTCCACTGCCAGGTCCAGGTCCGCGTCCGGCATGACGACGAGGGGGTTCTTCCCGCCGAGCTCGAGGCAAGGGGACTGCATGTGCCGCCCGCAGAGCTCCCCTATCTTCTTGCCGACCTCCGAGGAGCCCGTAAAGCCTACCTTGTCAACAAGCCCTTCGTCTAAAGCCCGCTCCAGCCCCTCGAAGGCGACCGCGCCCTCGGCCTGCACGACGTTCAGGACGCCGTCGGGGAGGCCGCCGGCCACGAAGAGCCGCGCCAGGGCGTCGCCGATGGCCGGGGAGTACTCGGCTGGCTTCCAGACCACGGCGTTGCCGCAGGTGAGCGCCGGGATCAGGTACCACGAAGGCACGGCCACCGGGAAGTTGCCGGCGGTGATGATGGCCGCAACCCCGACCGGCATCCTGAAGGTAAAGAGCTGCTTGTCCGGCATCTCGGAGGGGACGGTCTGGCCGTAGAGGCGCCTACCCTCGCCGGTAAAGAAGTCGCAGGTGTCTATGATCTCCTGCACCTCGCCCAAAGACTCGGCGTAGGGCTTGCCGATCTCGCGGGTCACCAGGCGCGCCAGCGCCTCCTTGTTGTTCTCGACGATGCGACCTATCTTCTTTATGGCCTGCGAGCGGATGGGGGCCGGAACGGCGGCCCAATCCTTCTGCGCCTCGCGCGCCGCCCGGCACGCCTCGACGAACGTTCCGGCATCCCCGAGTAGGACCTCGGCCACCGTCTCTTCGGTGCGCGCCGGGTTCGTCGAGGTCATGCGTCCGCCCGGCGCCTCCTCGAGCGTCCGTCCGCCTACCAGCGAGGCGACGGTGCGGGTCGCTGAGCCGGTCCCTTCGCGGGCGTCGGTGGTGTGCATCTCTTACCTCCAGGCCTTCACCGTTGCTACCTCCTACCATCGTACATCATGATCTCGTGGCCCCGCCCGAGGCGCCGGTAAGGTTGCAAACCACGACGCGCCTTACGGGTGATGCTTAAAGTAAAATCCGGGTAAAGAGCAGGGGTAGTATCGGCTCTCGCGTGGGGTGTAAAAGATGGGAATAGTAGACAAGGCCATAGCCAACTCGGTGCCCGTTATCCCTAGGCCCATCGTGAAAAAGATATCGAGCCGCTACATCGCCGGCGACACGCTGGATGAGGCGGTCTCCACGGTCAGGGAGCTGAACGAGCGGGGCTGCGTCGCCACCATCGACCTGCTCGGCGAGAGCACCGAGAGCAAGGCCGACGCCGCCGGGAAGCTCAAAGACTACAAAAAGGTAGTCGATACCCTCGACGAGCACGGCCTGAAGAGCGGTATCTCGGTGAAGCTCACGGGCCTCGGCCTCACGCTGAGCGAGGAGCTCTGCCGGGCGAACCTCGAAGAGATCGTCGAGTACGCCGGCGCCCGCGGCCGCTTCGTGCGGGTCGACATGGAGGACTCGCCTTACACCGAGACGACGCTCCGGATCGTCGAGGACACGCACCGGCGGTACGGGAACACGGGAGCGGTCTTGCAGGCTTACATGCGCCGCAGCATCGAGGACGTGCAGCGCGCCGTGCGGGCCGGCTACTCCGTGCGGCTGTGCAAGGGCATCTACGACGAGCCGCGAAAGGTGGCCTACAAGGACTTCCACACCGTCAGGCAGAACTACATCCTCCTGCTCGACGAGTTGCTAAGGGGCGGCGTCTACGTCGGCATAGCGACGCACGACG
Organism: Rubrobacter sp.; assembly: GCA_016781725.1. Lineage (GTDB taxonomy): Bacteria > Actinomycetota > Rubrobacteria > Rubrobacterales > Rubrobacteraceae > Rubrobacter_D. The sequence goes on from JADDPU010000415.1 coordinate 3,491, forward strand.
AGTTCCTGATCTGGCACGCGCTGCGCCTGATCCACCAGCTCGAGGTCCCCAAGGACCGCTACGAGTTCCAGATGCTCCTCGGGGTCGACGAGGAGCTCAGGGGCATCCTGGTCGAGGCCGGGCACAAGCTCAGGGTCTACGTGCCCTTCGGGGAGGACTGGTACGAGTACTCGACCCGCCGCCTCAAGGAGAACCCCAAGATCGCCGGCTACGTCGCAAAAGACGTGATCGGGAGCATCACAGACGCCGTGAAGAGATAGGAGCGACTGCGCATGGGACTGATACCGTACAAGAACGAAGAGTACCTGGACTGGTCAGACGAGAAGAACGTAGCGGCCATGCAGGCGGCCTTGAGGGACGTCGGGGAGCGCCTGGACCGGAGTTACCCCGCCATCATCGGCGGCCAGCGCGTCGAGACCGACGGCGAGATAGTCTCCGTCAACCCGGCGAACCCCTCGCAGGTCGTAGGACGGACCGCGAGCGCCACCGAGCGCGAGGCCGACATGGCGCTCGAGACCGCGACGGCGACCTTCCAGACGTGGAGCCGCACCTCTCCCGAGGCGCGGGCGCGCATCCTCCTTAGGGCTTCGGCGATCATGAAGCGCCGCAAGTTCGAGCTTCTGGCGTGGGAGGTCTACGAGGGCGGCAAGCCCTGGGCCGAGGCCGACGCGCAGGTGGCGGAAGCCATAGATTTCCTGGAGTACTACGCAAGGGAGATGCTGCGTCTTAAGGACGGGGTGGAGATCTACGCCGTTCCCGGCGAGGAGAGCCGCTACACCTACCAGCCGATGGGCGTGGGCGTCGTCATAGCCCCCTGGAACTTCCCGACGGCCATCCTCACCGGCATGTCGAGCGCGGCCATCGTCACGGGCAACACCGTAGTCATGAAGCCTTCCGAGTTCACCCCCGTAGTCGGGGCGATCGTCGCCGAGATCTTCGAGGAGGCGGGGCTGCCAGAGGGCGTCGTGAACTTTCTGCCCGGCTACGGCTACGAGGTAGGGGACTACCTCGTGCAGGACGCGCGCACGCGCTTTATCTCGTTCACCGGCTCGATGCGGACGGGGCTCAGGATAAACGAGCTCGCCGCCAAGCAGATAGAGAACCAGCGCTGGGTCAAGCGGGTCATAGCCGAGATGGGCGGCAAGGACGCGATGGTCATAGACGACTCGGCCGACCTCGACTCCGCCGCCGCGGACATCGTCAAGAGCGCCTACGGCTACTCGGGCCAGAAGTGCTCCGCAGCATCCCGCGCCATCCTGCACGAGGACATCTACGACGAGGTGCTTGACAAGGTCCTCGAGCGGGCCAGGACGCTCAAGATCGGCGTTCCCGAGACCCCCGAGGTGAACGTCGGCCCGGTCATAAGCGAGCCGCAGTTCGAGAAGGTGTCAAGCTACGTGGATGCCGGCAAAGAGGAGGGCGAGCGCCTCCTCGGTGAGGACCCCGGCGACCCGGAGAAGGGCTACTTCGTCAGCCCCACGATCTTCGAGGTCGAGCGGAGCGCGAGGGTGGCGCAGGAGGAGATCTTCGGCCCCGTCCTCTCCGTCATAAAGGCCCGCGACTTCGACAACGCGCTCGAGATCGCCAACGACAGCCCCTTCGGCCTGACCGGCGGCGTCTACTCGAAGAACCGCGACCACCTCGAGCGCGCCCGCGAGGAGTTCAAGGCCGGCAACGTCTACTTCAACCGCGGCATCACCGGCGCCTTGGTAGGCGTCCAGCCCTTCGGCGGCTTCGGCATGAGCGGCACCGACTCCAAGGCCGGCGGCCCCGACTACCTCCCGCTGCACATGCTCGCAAAGACCGTGGTCGAGAGGTTCTAGCAGGCGCTATTACTCGGACGCTTTCACGCTTTGGTTGGCGCGCTCGAACTTGCCAGAGAGTATGGTGGCGGCCTGGATCACGGGGCTGAGGACCGGACCGTAGGGCGGGGAGTAGGCTAAGTCTATGTCGACGAGATCCGTATAAGAGAGCTTGCCCCAGAGGGCGGTGGCGCAGATGTCCGTGAGCTTGTCCGCCCCGGAGCCCGCCGACTCTGCCCCGAGCAGACGTCCTGACGCTTTGTCCGCTATGAGCTTGAGGAAGACCTTCTCCGCGCCGGGGTAGTAGGCCGCCCGGTCGTAGACCTCGACCTCGGCGCTCACGGCCTCGAAGCCGGCGACTTCGGCCTCCCGCTCGGAGAGGCCGGTCTTGCCGACCCCGAGGCCGAAGACCTTGAAGATGCCGGTGCCGAGGACGCCGGGGAACTCCAGAGCGTGGTGTTCGGCGGGGCTGGCGGCGTTGGTGCCGGCGACCCGGCCCATCTGGTTGGCGGTGTCGCCCAAGGGTACCCAGACCGGTCTGCCGCTTACCAGGTTGGTGGTCTCCACGCAGTCGCCGGCCGCCCAGACGTCGGGGAGGGAAGTCTTCATGCGCGTGTCCACCCGGATGGCCCCGGTAGGGCCAATCTCCGCCCCGGCCTCCTCCGCGAGGTCGACGCAGGGGCTTATGCCGACGCCGACGATCACGAGGTCCGTCTCCAGATCGGCGTCCCCGAACCTCACACCCCGGATGCGCCCTTCCCCGACGAACTCCTCGACCTTCGTGCCAATGTAGGCTCTCACGCCGTTCTCCCTCAGGTGGTTCTCGACCCTCTCTGAGACCTCGGCTCCGTAGGCGAGGGCGACGCGGTCCTCGCCCTCGACCAGAGAGACCTCCATCCCGATTCGGCACAGGTTCTCCGCCACCTCGAGCCCGATGTACCCCCCGCCCACCACGACCGCCCTCTTCGGGGAGCGCTCCTCCATGTACCGCCGCACCCCGTCTGAGTCCGTCAGGAAGCGGAGCTTGAAGACCCCGTCGAGGTCTGCTCCGGGGATGGGGGGGAGGACGGCCCTGGCGCCGGTGGCGACGATGAGCCGGTCGTAGGAGTCCTCGAACGCCTCGCCGGTCGCGAGGTCGCGCACGGAGAGCACCTTCTTTCGGGGATCTATCCTCTCTACGCGGTGACGAACGAGGACCTCGATCTCTTGCTCGGCGAACCGCTCGGGGGTGCGGGCGACGAGCTCTTCGCGCTTCCCGACCACGCCCGAGAGGAGGTAAGGCAGCCCGCACTCGCTGATGGAAGGCTCCGGTTCCTCCTGGTAGACCGTGATCTCCATCTCAGGGTCCACCCTGCGTGCCCTCGACGCCGCCTTCGTCCCGGCCGCCACCCCACCCACGATAACCAACCGCATAAATGAGACCCCTCCGCTATCGCGACAACGATCTACCCACAGCGTACCGGCTGGCCCCGAACCGCAGAGCGTTCACCATTACGCCCGCGGACAACCGTCGAGAGCGAAAAGAGTCCCCGGGAGAGGATCCCGGGGACTCGGACTCTGCCAAGGGGTCAGCGTGAGACGCCCTTGCTCAGGCGCTCCTTGCGGCCTGGTAGCGCCTCTCTACTTCATCCCAATTGACCACATCCCACCAGGCGTTTATGTACTCAGGGCGCCTGTTCTGGTACTTGAGGTAGTAGGCGTGCTCCCACACGTCCAACCCCATAACAGGCGTCTTGCCCTCCATCAGAGGCGAGTCCTGGTTGGGGGTTGTCTCTATGGACAAAGATCCGTCGGGTGAGGCTATAAGCCAAGCCCACCCACTCCCGAACAACGCCCCTGGCGCCGCCGCTGCCCCAAACTGTTCCTTGAACTGGTCGAACGAACCGAACGAGGACTCTATGGCAGAGGCCAGATCCCCTGTGGGCTCGCCCCCGCCCTGCCCGGATGGGCCCATGATCTGCCAGAACATCGAGTGGTTTGAGTGCCCGCCGCCGTTGTTCCTTACGGCCGTACGGATATCCTCTGGCACGCTGTCTATGTTGGCGAGGAGCTCTTCGAGGTTACCGGGGTCTGCCTCTGGGTGCTTCTCTAGGGCGTTGTTCAGGTTGGTGACGTAGGTGTTGTGGTGCT
>JADDPU010000593.1 GCA_016781725.1 Rubrobacter sp.
ATTTTTCCACCTCTGGTCCTCAATGTCAACACCATATCCCGCATTTTTTACGATTTCCTTCAAATTTCTTAACAATATGGGCGGGTTTTGGTGCGTGGTCTACCCCATGGGTTCGGGCTTTTCGGGTACGGGTTTGGGCGCCCCGTTCAGCGGCGTCGCCCGAAGTCTACGGTGTACATGGTGGTCTTGTAACCGTTGTATCTTCCTCTGTAGGCGCCGACGCCGACCTCGCGGTACTTGCGGTTCAGGATGTTAGCCCGGTGGCCCGAGCTTCTCATCCAGGCGTTGAACATGCGCTGCGGGGTACGGTTGTATCCTATGTTCTCGCCGCAGTAGCGGTAGCGGTAGCCGAAGCGGCGGATGCGCTCGCACGCGGACTCGTTCTTGCCCTTGGTATCGTGGGAGAAGTAGTCGCGTCGGATCATGTCCCTCGAGTGAGCTTCGGCCGCCCTCTTCAGGGCGGGGTGTACGCACAATCGCGGCAGCCCCCTTCGGGCGCGTGCCCGGTTGTGCAGCTCGAAGAGCCTCCTCTCGGGCGCTCTGAGAAAGATCTTGCCTCCCCCGCACCTGGCTACCTTGCCGCCGGCGGCCTGGGCGGGGGGCGGGTCGGCGGCCGACAGGCCTACCGCGGCGATGCCCGCGAAGAGGATAGAGACGAACAACACTGCCACATGCTTCACGATTACGGAACTCCCCCCTCGTGTCCGACCAGTAAAGGTTAGCATGCGTCGGTACCGCTGTCGGTGTCGAAAAGTACAAACTCGGGTTGCTCGCGCCGCGATGGGTCCTCGCGGTCGGTTCCTATCAGAAGTCCGACGCTCGGTCGCCGGCCGGGTCTTCGCGGCCGGTCATGGATCGGTAGGTGGAGAGGGACATCTCCCGCATGGCGGCGCGCGCCGTAAACTCCCCAGTCTCGCTCGCCATCACCACTATAAAGTAGGCGTCTTCGACGTCGCGGGAGCCTTGGGGGAAGACCAGGCCCGCGTCGCTGAAGGTGGTCCCGTAAGAGCCGATCTTGTGGGAGACCCGCGTTCCTTCTGGAAGGGGTTGGGGCAGGCGGTCTTCGAAAGCCGTGTTGGTCATGACGTCGAGCATCTCGGCCGAGAGGTCGGGGGTGGTATAGGAGGGGTCCGAGATCTTCTTGAGCATCAGCAAGACGTCGTTGGGGGTGGTGGTGTTCGGGATCCAGTACTCCGTCGAGCGGGCGCCGACCCGGTAGAGCTCAGCCCTGATGTAGTCCCTGCCAAGGTACCGGTCGAGCATCTTCCAGGCGGTGTTGTCGCTCTCCTTGATCAGGAGCTCGGCGCACTCGCGCAGGGTCAGGGTGTAGCCTACCGGGTAGGTGTAGAGCACGCCGGTGCCGTAAGCCTGCACGTCGGAGGCTTGCATGGTGATCTTGTCTTGCAGGTCGACCTCGCCGCTGGCGGCGGACCTGTAGAGCGCCATCAGGACCGGCAACTTGTTGAGGCTGGCGGCCAGGAAGGTCGCATCGGCGTCCATCCCCACGCTCTCGCCGGTGGAAGGATCGAAGACTACTACCCCGTATCTGGCGGGATAAGCCGCCGCTATCCGGCCGAGCTCGCTCCGCAGCGGCGCCGTCTCCTCCTTGGAGAGCCCCGGGTCGAGGGCAAACTCATCCCCGTCGCGGCCGGAGTCCGCCCGCGGCTCAAGGCGCGGCCCGGCCGCGGGGGCCTCTGGTCGTGGCGCGACGGCTGGCACCGCCACGCGGGCCACCGGCTTTTCACCTTCTAGTAGTAGGGCAAGAAGGGTGAGCAGGGCTATTAGCAGGCCGAGGGCGATCGGCAGGGCCAGCAAGAGACGCCGCCGCCGTTGGAGCCCACGCCTGGCCCTCCTCAGTTGCTTGCGGCGCTGGCGTTGGTCGCGCCGGGTCTCAGGAGGCGTATCCGGTCTAGGCGCCGGCGCGTAGATCGTGGTCCCCCAGCTCGATCCCGTCCCGGTGCCGGGGCACCGGGCTACTTATTAATGGACCTGATAAAGGTAACGATAAAGACGGCCGAGATC
>JADDPU010000001.1:0-1781 GCA_016781725.1 Rubrobacter sp.
GCCGCGGCGATCTCGCTCATGCGGCGGATCCTGCAGGCTAACGCGGTAAACTCGCCCTGCAAGCCCCGCAGGACGTGATCCTGGCAGGAGACAGGCAGCGCAGCACCGATCTCCGGCGGCCCAGGCATGCATGGAGCACACGGAAGAACCGGGGCCGGTCTTCGTCAAGGAGAAGACGTGCGAATAGGCGAAGGAGGAACCTAATTGCGCCCCCACGAGACCATTACCCGAAGCGGTGAGAGGCCCACGCCTCCTTCGTCGATCGCCAGCTCCATGCCCGTCTCGCGCATACGCGAGGTCATGGAGCTGGCCTGGGCGGACCCCGAAGCCATCCACCTCGAGGTGGGGGAGCCCAACTTTCCTACCCCCGAACACATCGTGGAAGCCGCCCACGAGGCTGCGCGGATGGGCCTTACCCGGTACGCTCCCAACGCAGGTCTTCCCGTGCTGCGTGAGGCCCTGGCGGAGAAGGTCACCCGGCGCAACCGCTACGGGGCGCGACCCGAGCAGGTGGTGGTCACCCAGGGAGGGATCCAGGCGCTCTACCTGACGCTTCGCGCCCTCCTCGAGCCGGGCGACGAGGTACTCCTCCCTGACCCCGCCTGGCCGAACTATCGCATGATCGCCCACCTTCTCGGGGCGCGCGTGCTCGCGTATCCGCTGGTCGCCGAGGGAGGTTTCCTGCCCCGCCTGGAGGATCTCGAGCGCCTGGTGACCCCTCGCACCCGGGCGATACTCGTCAACAGCCCGTCCAACCCGCTAGGTACGGTCGTGCCCCGCGAACTGATGGAAGGGTTGCTTGCCTTCGCCCGCCGGCGGGGCCTGTGGTTCGTCTCCGACGAAGTCTACGACGAGGTGGTCTTCGACGACGTCTTCGTGAGCGCCGGGTCGGTGGCCGACCCGGGCGAGCGTCTGGTATCGATCTACTCGTTCTCGAAGGTGTACGCGATGACCGGCTGGCGCGTGGGCTACCTGGTGGCGCCACCCGACCTGGCCAAGCTCGTTACCGGAATGCAGGAGCCGATCATCTCCTGCGTCAACACCCCGGCCCAGATGGCGGCCCTGGCCGCCGTGACCGGCCCGCAAGACCTCGTGCGGGAGATGAGCGACTCCTACCGGGTTCGGCGCGACGAGCTGCTCGGCGTCCTGGATCGCGGCGGTCTACCCTCGAGCCGGCCCTCAGGGGCCTTCTACGTGTGGACCTCCGTCTCGGAGGCCGGCGTGCCCTCGATGGATTTCGCGCGGTCCCTCATCGAGCGCGAGCACGTGGCCGTCGCCCCAGGGAGCGCCTTCGGTGAGCTCGGGGAAGGTTACGTGCGCCTGTCCCTAGCCTCCTCCAGGCAGGACCTGCTCGAAGGGACCTCACGCCTCGTCCGGTTCGTTCGCCTCCTGGGCGAGGCACGCTGCTGAGGCACAGTCCCTCAGAACCTTCATCCGGGTTACCGGCTTGGACGGTCCGGCGGTTTGCTGGCACCTAGATCGAGGAACAATCCGATGCTGGTAGTCTCTAGAGGAGGATATGATGGCGCAGACGCGGGTAGAGCCCAAGACGTATTCGATAGACGACGAGATCCGGGTTCCCGTCCGGTTGCACGACGAGGAGGGCGTGGCCCACGTCAGGGCCATCTTCCGGCGCCTGCGCCACGCGGGGGAGCTCGGCCCGAGGGGCCTGGATCCCACAGCCACCGTGGAGCTGCGGGGCAACGGTCTGAATGAGAAGCAGGCCACCGTGGAGCTCACCCTTAAGGTGGCCGACGAGCACGAACCCGGAGACTACCTCT
>JADDPU010000001.1:1796-2000 GCA_016781725.1 Rubrobacter sp.
CCTACGACGCCAGCGGCAACATGGTAATGATAAAGAACCCCACGCCGTCGAGGCTCTTCCGTATAGTCGACGAGGGCAAGCGCGACGACAAAAAGACCGAGTTCCTCGGGTGGGGGGATTGATCTAGGGTCCACGAACCCCTCTGCGCCCCGTTTTGCTACCGGCATTTTCGCTGGTAGAATCCGGGGCGCGTGGTGGCCGTAG
>JADDPU010000084.1 GCA_016781725.1 Rubrobacter sp.
ACCCTGCTCGGCTCCGGCCGGATGGCCAAGGACGACCCGCGCATAGCCGTGCTCGGTGATGTGGACGAGGCGAGCTCCTTCCTCGGCCTCGCCCGCGTCGAGGCCGACGGGGAGCTCGGCGGGTTGCTGATCGAGTGCCAGCGGCTGCTCTACCGCGTCATGGGCGACGTGGCGATGCCGAAGGAGGAGAACGCCGTCGGCGATGAGGACCTGAAGCTCCTTGACGCCGCCCTCGAAGAGTGGCGGGGCCGCACCGAGATCCCCAAAGAGTTCGTCATCCCCGGCGAGAGCCGGCTCGGCGCGCTGCTCGACGTCGCCCGCTCCGTGGTGCGCCGCGCGGAGCGGAGCCTCGTCGCCGCCGGCTACGCTAAGGACCACCCCCACGCCATCCGCGTCGTCAACCGCCTCTCCGACCTCCTCTTCATTGTCGCCCGCAACGCCGACGGCGGGAAGACCCTCTCCAAGGGCTAGGAGGCTGCCGGAACCGGGGTACAGGCACGTCGCCCGTCCGCGTTCCTTGGGCCCTCCGCGCCCCGTCACCGGCGCGCTGGAGGGGGCCTGTCATCGGCGAGCCCCGGGAGGTGTTGCGCGGGGTATGGGCGGACAATATGCTTCGTCTTCGTCATCACGGTAAAGATCATTGGGGGGTCACCTATGGCGGTTGAGTTTGGCGTCTTCGTTCCGCAGGGCTGGAAGATGGACCTCGTCGGCATAGAGGACCCGTATGAGCAGTACGAGGCGATGACCAGGGTAGCCAGGGTCGCCGACGAGACCGGGGCTTACGACTCGATCTGGGTCTACGACCACTTCCACACCGTCCCCGAGCCGACCATGAACACAGTCTTCGAGGCCTGGACCATAAGCGCAGGTCTCGCCCGCGACACCCGGAACGTCAAGATCGGGCAGATGGTCACCTGCAACGGCTACCGCAACCCGGCGTACCTGGCCAAGGTAGCCTCCACGGTCGACGTGATGAGCAACGGGAGGCTTTTGTGCGGGCTTGGGGCTGGCTGGTACGAGCACGAGTGGCGCGCATACGGCTACGGGTTTCCCGAGGTCCCGGTCAGGATGCGGATGTTCAAGGAGGCCTGCGAGATAGTCCACCGCATGTTCACCGAGGACGGACCCGTCTTCGACGGCGAGTTCTACAAGATAGACAGGCCCATCAACGAGCCCAAAGGCGTAAGCTCGCCGCACCCGCCGATCTGGATCGGGGGCGGCGGCGAGAAGGTGACCCTCAAGCTCGTCGCCCGGTGGGGCGACGCCTGCAACGTCGGCGGCGACCTCGACACCCTGAAGCACAAGTTCGAAGTGCTAAAGGGCCACTGCGAGAACGAGGGGCGCGACTACGAGGAGATCACGCGCTCCACCTCCATCAACGTCTACCTCCTCGAAGAGGGCGAGGACCCCGAGGCGGCGACCAGAGAGGCCCGCGGTTCCAAGAGTTACGACGAGTACTCCAGGGAGTTCATGGTCGGCACCCCGGAGCAGATCGTCGAGCGCCTGCAACCGATGGTCGAGGCCGGCGTCGAATACTTCATAACCTACCTGCCCCGCGTCGCCTACGACCCCACGCCGGTCGAGAAGTTCGCGAAGGAGGTAGTCCCCAACGTGGGCTGAGGCGTAAGCTGTCCCGGGGCGGGTCGCCCGGAACCTCCCGCGGGGGCCGGCCTCGACGCCTTGCCCACGGCCGGAGATCATGGGCTTCGGGCGAAGAACGCCGAAAAGGGCGACTGGATCTCTAGGAACGGGGAGCCGGACCGCACGATCTCGTGCGCCACCGCTACCGGAGGGAGAGCGACTACGAGGTCAGCCTCACCGATCCGGACGCCGCCTTGATGCAGCACAAGAGGGGCGCCTCGCGGTTGGCTACCACGCCCACTACGTCGTGGACGGAGGTAAGGCGCGAATAATCCTCTCGGCCCTGGTCACCCCGGCAGATGTCATGGAGAACCAGCCGATGCTCGACCTGCTGCTGTGGAAGACGCTCTTCCGCTGGCGGGCGCGAGCGCGCCGGGTCGCGGGCGAC
>JADDPU010000319.1 GCA_016781725.1 Rubrobacter sp.
ATGCCGCTGGAGGCACCCATGAGCGCCACCACTTGTTCTTCTACCGGCTTGAGCTGCATACTCATCGCTCCTTTTGCGTTTCGACGGTCGTACGGAACTACCACTCGCACCTGGTCCAAAGCGGACCTCTTGAGAACTCGGGAAACGGTCTATCAAGGACCCGTTGCCACACTCGGGCCACCCCCGAGTTATCTCTCCGTGTCTCTGTGCGAAACCTTGAAGATCTCGTAGCCCGCCTCCCTGATGGCGCCTTCGATCTCCTCCTGCTCGGCCTTTCCTCCCTGGAACGAGACGTGCACAACGCTACCCTCGACCCGGACGTCCACCTCTGAGACGTGATCCAACCCTCTCACCTCCTCCCCAAGGCTCTCGAGGTCCGGGACTGCCTCGCCACCAGGTTTCGTAACCCACACCATCAGATCCGGCACGGTCCTCCCTCCTCGCATGATTTCGTAACCGTACTGTCCATATACCCGATCGAAGATTAACCTACCGCGCCTCGCCGACCGAAGCCTCCTGCGCCCCAGGCGAACGTGAGTCAGACGCCGAGGTAGGAATCTCCGCACCGTCGAGCAGCGTCTGGCTGCTCTTACCTCCGAGCACTCCGGCGGGTGGAATGGTATGTTCGTGAGATGGCGCGCCCCGAGACTCACGCCGGGCTGGCCGACTCGAGTGTAGAGCCCTCGCGGGAGGTTACGTCGGACCGGGCTGCTCGCTGAGTTATGGTCGTGGCCGGCGGCGTGTGAGGGCCATGAACCGCTGGACCGTCGCGCTCGCCGCGGTGATCATGCAGATCGGGCTCGGTTCGCTGTACGCCTGGAGCGTGTTCAGGCAGCCGCTCTCCGCGCACTACGGCGCGGGCGTCACCGGCGTGAACGTAGCTTTCTTCGTCGCGATCCTCGTGTTCGGCATCGCGACGTTTGCCGCCGGCTTCTTGCTCAGGCACGTCGGTCCCCGACTCGTCGGCCTCGCGGGAGGCGCGCTCTACGGTGGAGGTATCTTTCTGAGCGCTTTCGCCGAAGGGAGCCTCCCCTTCTTGTACTTCACCTACGGTGTCGTGGCCGCCGTTGGTGGGGGGGTTGGGTATATCGTTCCCGTCGCCGTGCTTCCGAAGTGGTTCCCCGAGAGGCCAGGCCTCGCCTACGGCCTGGCGGTCCTCGGCTTCGGCATCGGCCCCGTGGTAAACGTCCCCCTCACCTCGGCCCTCCTCTCGGCTACCGGCGGACCGTTCCGGGCCTTCGGCATCCTGGGGCTCTCTTACGTGACCCTGATCGGTGGCGCCGCGTGGTTCGTCAGGAACCCGCCCGAAGATCACGGGCCCCCGGTCCTTCAGGGCGACGAGCAAGGCCGAGACGATAGGCTCGAGGAGCCCGCCTACTACCTGCGGGGGGCCCTTGGGACGTGGCAGTGGTACGCGCTGTGGGTGGTGTTCTTGTTGAACACGACGGTAGGGCTCGCGATCTACTCCGACGCCAAGGCGCTCGCCGGCTCGATCGGCGGGGGCACCGCCGCCCTCGCCTCCGCCTTCGTGGTCGTCGTCTCGTTGTCGGACACGGCGGGACGGCTCGTCTGGCCCGTCCTCTCGGGGAGGATCGGCGGGGCCAACGTCTTTCTCGCGATGTTCTTGTTGCAGGCCGCCGCTTTCCTGATGCTGCCGGTGCTCGGGACCGAATCGTTTGCGGCCTTCTGCTTTCTCGCCTCGGCCGTGACTTCCTGTTACGGCGGCGGCTACGCGACGATGTCGGCGTTGGCCGCCACCTACTACGGTTCCCGGGACATCGGGGCGATCTACGGCGGCATACTCACCGCATCGTCGGTCGCCAGCTTCGGCGCCCCGCTGCTCCTGGCACGCTCGGTCGACCTGACCGGCTCCTACGACCTCGCCCTCTACGCCACGGGGGCGCTGATGCTGATCGGCGCCGTCATCCCACTGGTCCTCAGGGCACCCCGCCCCGCCCGTTAACTAACCAGGGAAGCACGAGCCGATGCGACGCCGTAGGTTATCGGAGAGATTGCTGGGGTATCTCGTGCGAC
>JADDPU010000428.1 GCA_016781725.1 Rubrobacter sp.
GCTGCTCGCCTACCGGCTAGTACGGCGCCTATGGTAGAGCATTGTCGCGCTCATTCATCGCGATCCGTCTTCACTTTACCGTGCAGCCCTTGGCTCTATCTTCAGACGGTTTACTCTTTCGTCGGCGGAAGAGGTGCGTGGCATCAGGCGGGTACATATCAGGGAGGAATCAGGTTGAGAACACTCAGCGAACAAGTAGTGGTGATCACCGGGGCTTCGAGCGGTATCGGCCGCGAGACCGCGATCCAGTTCGGGCGACGGGGCGCTTCGGTCGTCCTCGCGGCCCGCAACGAAGTGGCCCTTCGGGAGGTTGAGAAGGAGGTCGAGCGTCTCGGCGGCGGAGCCCACGTCGTCGTGACCGACGTGGCCGAGTGGGATCAGGTAGAGCGGCTGGCCCGGGAGGCGATGAATCGCTTCGGGCGCATCGACACCTGGGTCAACAACGCCGCGGCCAGCGTGTACGCGACCGTCGAGGAGATGACCATCGAGGAGATCGAGCGCCAGATCCAGGTCATCCTCGTGAGCCAGCTCTACGGGATGAAGGCCGCGCTGCCGCACCTGAAGCGCCAGGGGCAGGGGACGATCATCAACAATGCCTCGGGCCTCGCGAAAAGATCCGTACCCCTCCAGGGTGCCTACTGCGCGGCGAAGCACGGCATCAAGGGGTTCACCGAGTCGCTCAGGCTCGAACTGGAGCACGAGAAGAGCGGCGTCAACATCACGCTTCTTATGCCCTCTTCGGTCAACACGCCCTTCTTCGGTCACGCACGGTCGAAGCTGGGCGTGAAGCCGATGCCGATCCCGCCAGCCTACGAGCCCAAGGTGGTTGCCGAGGCTATTCTGTTCGCGGCCGAACACCCGCGGCGGGAGATCATCGTCGGCGGCGCCGGCAAGATGCTGGACGTGATGGAGCGGATCAGCCCCTCGCTCCTCGACCGCTTCATGCTCGCAGGCGGCACGATGTTCAGGATGCAGAAGACCGACCGGCCCGACGATGGGCGGGACAACCTCTTCGAGCCCGTGGGCGAAACCGGGTCTACGACTGGCGACTTCGGTCGGCTCTCCAAGTCGACGAGCCTCTACACCCGCCACCTCGAGCAGCACCCGAACCGGAAACGGGTCTTGCTCGGGCTGGCCACGGCGGGGGCGATCACGCTCGCCCGGCGAGTAGGGAGATAACCCTTGAAGGCGGCCGTAGGCGGGCCCTGCTCACCCCTCTTCCACCCTTAATCCGGGAGCAAGGCGCGCCGCACGGGTACGAGCTGGAGTAGCCAGTTCCGCGCCGTGCTCGCGGCCCGCTCGTTGCCGCCGCCTCGGCCCACCTGTACCGATGAGCCAGAGTAGATAAACGTCCGGCCGCCAGGACTCCTTTTCGTTCACCAATATTCACCGGTTTGTTCACCGATGTTTACCAGCAGCTTGGCCTTTGCTTGCTAGGCTCGAGCATAGGAGTGGCCGCCCTCGTGACAGGTAGCCGAAGAGGAGGAAGTGCCAGATGGAGTTCCAGTTGTTGTCGGCTGTGATCGCCGGCCTCGTCGCCGGCGTCATAATGGAGATGCCGGTGTACCTGCAGAAGGCGGTCGGGTTGGACGTGAAGCAAGATATCTTTCGCACCTGGGGCGCGATGTTCAAGCTGCACGGGACGCCGATGTACGTCGTCGGGTTCCTGTTCCACGAGGTCCTCTCTGCGGCCATAGCCCTGATCTACGCCTTGGGATTCTACCTCGTCGGCGCCGACGGCAATCTCTGGCTGTGGGGCTTGGGGGGAGGGGCCGTACACTACGCGATAGCGGGCCTGGTCGTGGGGGCGCTGCCGGCGATGCACCCCGAGATCCCCGATAGGATCCTGCCCCAAGGCGCCTACTACAAGAAGTACGGCGCGCTCGACGTCGCAAGCTTCATGACCGGGCACCTCACCTTCGGGGTGCTGGTCGGCATCTTCTACGGTTACCTCACGGGCGGGATCCAGGCGGCCCTCTGATCCGCTGCTCTGGCGCAACCGCAGACCTGGGGTCCGGAGCCCGGCG
>JADDPU010000369.1 GCA_016781725.1 Rubrobacter sp.
CTGTACCCGGCTCGACGAGGGCCCGTCAACGGGGTCTGCGAACAGACCTTAAGGTCCGTCGAGGAAATCGAAGAGGAGCCGCCTGAACTCCTGGGGCTTCTCGACGTGCGGGGTGTGCCCGCAGTCCGGGATCACCTCCTCACGGTAGCTCCCGCCGCGGGTTCTGTAGGCGTCTAGCACGGCGCGAGTCTGGGAGACCATAGGCTGGGACGGGAAAGCTTCCTCCCCGGGCCATCCGGGGACCACCTCCATCCTGCCCAGGGTCCCGAAATCCAGGAGCGAGGCGTCGGAGACTACCAAGTCGCTGTCGCCCCGGATCCAGAGTACGGGAGGCCGCGGCTCCACGAGCGCGAAGTCCTCCAGGTTGCAGTACTTCGGCGAGAGGGCGTTGTTCATGCCCCTCGCGCCAGGGGCCACGCCGGGCCAGTTATCCGAAAACGCGACCTCTCCGGGGTAGTGGTCATCGCCGGTCCGCGTCGACAAAACGGCCGAGAGGTACGCCTCCTCCCGCTCGGGCGCGGCCCTGAAAGGCGGCTTGAAGTAGAGGTTGTTCACTACGTTTCTGGGGGAGCTTGGGTCTCCCTCGGTTCTGTCTTTGGCCTCGAGGCGCCTGACGAACTCGGGGCTGGCCGTCCCGCCGCCGGAGCCGGCGAAGTCGGGCCAGCAGGGGGTTCCGGCTAGGTCCTTCGTGCCGCCGAAACCGTAGGGGGACATCGGGTCGACGAGCACGAGCGAGGCGACCCCGGAAGGGTGGTCCATCGCGTAGCGCATGGCGACGCTCCCGCCCGCCGACCACCCGACGAGGTGGATCACCTCAAGCCCCAGGGCCTCGACGAGGGCGCGCAGGTCGTCGGAGAAGTCCGCGATCCCCCGCGTCGCGTCGAGCGGCTTGGCCTCGGAATCCCCGAAGCCCCGCAGGTCCGGGGCAAGCCCGCGGTAGCGGGGCGGCAGCGCGGCCAGCGTATCCTCGAAGAAGCGCGAGGAGGAGGCGTTGCCGTGAACGAAGAAGACGGGGACACCACCCTCAGCCCCACCCGTCAGGAGGTGGGTCTCGAGCCGGGGCGTGGCGACCACCTCCGAGCCCACGCCTTCAAGCAGATCCAGTCCATCCATCCTTACCTCCTCAGTGGTTTACGATTGTTGCAAAGAGAGCTACTCTCCCACCCGAATCCTTACCCATCCTGGGCCAACGCGACCCCGCTACTCCAGGAACGGCGCGAGAGCGCGGTAGTGCTCGACGAGCTCCTCGAAGCGCATGCGGTTCAGGCCCGAAGGGGAGGGCACGACCACGTCGGTTACGCCGGGGACGGCCGAGACCTCTTGCACGCCCCATCCCACCTTCGAGGTCGCCCGAAACCATTTGTAGACGCCGATGCCGGTGTAGGCGACGGCCCGGGGCCGGAACTGCTCCAGCTTCTGCGTTAGGGCGAGGGCGCCTGCCCTGATCTCCTCGCGTGTCAGCTCATCGGCCCTTCGGGTGGGTCTAGGGCAGAGGTTAGTGAAACCAATACCCAGTCCGAGGAGCGTCTCATCTTCGTGAGGTTCGTACAGCCGGTCGGTGACGCCGGAGGCAAAGAGGACGCGCCAGAAGCGGTTGCCCGGGTGGGCGTAGTGGTTGCCGCTGCGTCCCGAGGTGAGCGAAGGGTTGTAGCCGCAGAAAACGAGCTTGAGTCCGGGTCTGAGGAGATCCACAGCCATAAGTACAGTCTACCGACACCGCTGCTCCGACACCTTGAGGAGAAGAAGGTTGTCCGGTTTTTCTCATGTACCTTCAAGATAGTCTTGGCTCAAGCGGCGGGCAGAGAACGAGCGAAGTCATGGGGTCTATAGCTTCGAGGGCGCCCTCGTTAGCGCTAGGAATTCCGACGCCCTTTAGCGGACCGCACCAGGCGGGCCGACCACTCCCGCACAAGAGTTTACTGCTCCTGCAAGGCTTCCACGTAGGATCGGGTAGGCTTTCGAAAGGGGTGTGGTTTATCCTGTTGAGTCTACCTCCGTCTGGCGCCACGCAACTCATG